>NZ_DATBNB010000824.1 GCF_036554565.1 Longimicrobium sp.
GGCGTACCTGCGCAGGTCGTCTGGCTTTCCTTCCCCGCCCGCCGTCTCCGTGACGGCGGTGTCGGCGCCCAGCTCCGTTGCGGCGGCGGCCAACCCGGTGAGCGCGGCGTCGTTGAAGCCGCGGTCGCCCCGGCCGCCGCTGCTCAGCACGAGCCCGACGGACACGGAGTCCGCCGCGGCGCTCGCCCGCGTCTCTCCCCCACCGCAGCCGGCCAGCGTCAGCGCGGCGAGGCCGAGCAGGAGGGGACGGATTCGTTCAGCGGCCATGGGCACCCGGAAGCTTGAAGTAGCTGACGCGCGATTCCAGCTGGTCGGCCTCGGCCGCCATCTTTTCCGCCGTGGCGGCCAGCTCCTCCGACGCGGCCACGTTGCTCTGCGTGATCCCCTCGACGTCGCCGGTGCGCGAGTGGACGAGGGAAATCTGCTCCGTCTGGTGGACGGAGGCGCCGGCCACCTCTTCCATCAGCCCGGCGGCCTCGCGGATCATGGGCTCCAGCTGCGCCATCACCGCGGCGGAGCGCTCCGCGATCCCCCGGCTGCTCCCCGCGATGGCGCCGATCTCCTCCGCCGCCTCCTGGCTGCGCTCCGCCAGCCGGCGCACCTCGTCCGCGACCACGGCGAACCCGCGGCCGTGCTCGCCGGCCCGCGCCGCCTCGATGGCCGCGTTCAGCGCCAGCAGGTTGGTCTGCTCCGCCAGGTAGTGGATCACGGAGATGCGGTCGGTGATGCGCTTCATGGCGTCCATCGTCTCCGCCGCGGCCGTGGCGCCCAGCTGCGCGTCGCCGGCGCCGCGAAGGACCACGCCGCGCATGTCGCGGGTGCGCTGTGCGCTCTGTCCCGCGGAGGCGTTCACCTCGTCCAGCGCCTGCGCCGTTTCGCGGACGGCCTGCGCCTGCTCCGTCGCGGCGGCGGACAGCTCCTGCGCGCTCGCCGCCACCTGGGCCGCGCTGGCCGACATGGTCTGCGTGGCGCCGCGGATTTCGTCGATCACCGTCCCCAGCCGCTGCTGCATGTCGGCGAAAGCGCCGCCGAAGCGGTCGTCGGCCGACCGCGGCTGCACGCGGCGCGTCAGGTTGCCCTCGGCGATCTCGCCCGCCACGGCGGCCATGTCGCGCAGGTACGCCGTCATCCCCACGAACGCATGGCCGAAGGTGTCGCGCTCGGACCGGGGGTGCACGGGCACGTCCAGGTCGCCCGCGGCGATGCGGTCGGCCGCGTGCGCCATCTCGCGCAGGTACGCGGTCATCCCGCGCATCGCGGCCAGCAGGCGCCCCAGCTCGTCATCCGCCGCCACCACGCCGTCGTTCGCCTCCTCCTCCACGTCGCCCGCGCTCACCCGCTCCGCCACGCGCACCGCCTCGGCCACCTGCGTGGCGACGGAGTCCAGCACGCCGCGCGAAATCTGCCAGAGCAGCCAGGTGGCGAGCGCCGCGACGGCCACGACGAGCACCAGCGCGACGATCCCAACCCGCCGCGAGGCCGCGAACACGCGCGCGATGTCGGCCTCGCGTTCGCTTCGCAGGGTGGAGAGGCGGGCGCGCAGCTCGGAGCGGCCGCGCGACATCCCCTGCAGGTCGCGGATCATCTCCGGGCTGCTTTCGCCGCCGATGAAG
Source organism: Longimicrobium sp. (assembly GCF_036554565.1). Classification (NCBI taxonomy): domain Bacteria; kingdom Pseudomonadati; phylum Gemmatimonadota; class Longimicrobiia; order Longimicrobiales; family Longimicrobiaceae; genus Longimicrobium; species Longimicrobium sp. The sequence goes on from NZ_DATBNB010000824.1 coordinate 1,614, forward strand.
CGCGCCGTGGTCCCCCGGGCCAGGGTGTACCACGCCTCGAATCCGTCGCGGAGCGCATCCGTCTCCGCGCCCTCGACTGCCCCCGTCTCGCGCAGCGCATCGACATCGCGAAGGTAGCGCGTCCGCAGCGTGTCGGTATCGGAAAGCTTGGCGGTGTCGCGCAGGGCGACGGCGTCCTGCAGCCCGCGCTGCACCGCCTCGACGCTTTCGCCCAGGTTGCGGCCCAGCTGCACCGCGGGCACGTAGCGCGACCCGATGCGCTCGCCCTGCAGCAGGTTCAGCAGCACGGCGAAGGCGCCCACGGCCAGCACGGTGGCCAGGGCGGCCAGCGCGAGCCGGGGGAGCATCTCCATGCGGTCGCGAAAGCCCAGCCCGCCCAGGTGGGCGCGCGCGCGCGACGGGCGGCCGGCGAGCAGGGTGCGCGCCAGCGTGGTCCAGGGGCTAACGGCCATGGTGCCCCGCGGTGCGAGGTGCGGACGGGGACGAGGAGAACGAATGAAGCCGCTCCGGGGAGCGGCGTTTTTGCGATGAGACGAGCACGATGCACTTCCTCGCGCGGGCCGGTCAGTTGGACGGGAAACCCAGTCTAACGGATCGCCGCGGCGGGGTCAAATGCAGGCGCGGCAGTCACTTCGGCGATTTGAGGCGGATAATGCGCAGCGTCCGCGGCGTTCACTCCCTCACGCCCACCGGGGACGGGTCCGCGCCTCGCACGAGATCAGGGCCAGCCCTTCCTCCGCCATCCACCGCATGTGGCGGGTGAGGATGGCTTCGAAGTCGGCGGCGAAGCGCCGCTCCGGGGTGGATTCATACACCTGGCTGCACCCGCGGCAGGCGATCACGCCTTCCTCGGGGATGTACGTCCACGCCGCCACGCATTCCATCTTGTGCTCCAGTACGGCCACCGGCTCCCCCATTCGGTCCGGGTTCCCGACAACAGGCATCCAGAGGGGATACGATCGATCCCGGCCCCTTGGATTCGTCCGCGTTCGGGGGGCCGGGGATGATGAAGGTTGACAGGGCGGCGGACTGCGGCAGATTGAGCGGAGCGGCCGATTTCCTCCCGCGCCGCCCCCATCCTCCGCCTCGATCCCGGATGACCCCCTTCCCCGCCGGACTCCTTTTCCGCCTCCGCCGCAACGGTGCGCTTCTCCTCTGCGCCGCCGCGTCCATCGCCGCCGCGTCGCCAGCCGCCGCGCAGTCCACCCCGTTCCGCGGCACCGTGCTGTACGAGAAGGTGCCGGCGGGCCCGACGGGGCTGCGGCTGGACGCGCCGGTGCGCACGCCCGCGGCGGGAGTGCGGGTGGAGGTGGTCGCCTCGCCCTCGCGGCGGGTGCTGGGGAGCGGGTTCACGGACGCGGCGGGCGCCTACACGATTCCCGTGGAGCTCCGCGGACGGCAGGCGGTCTTCGTGCGGGCGCTGGCGCAAACGGAGAACGCCACCGTGGTGCGCGAGGGTGACCGGATGGAGTTCGCCATGGTGGCCGCGACGGCGACGGCCACCCCCGGGCGCGCGGTGCGTACGGACCTGCTGGCGACGGACAGCACGCGGATCGCCGGCGCCTTCAACATCGCCGCGACGGTCGCGCGGGCCAACGCGCTGGTCCGATCGGCGCAGCCCGGCGTAGTGCTTCCCAAGGTGGAGATCCGCTGGGACACGGCGTACGTGGGAGGCACCTTCTTCCGCCGCTCGCAGAACGCCGTCTTCGTCAACGGAAAGCGAGGCGAAGACAGCGACGAGTACGACGACCACGTGATCGCCCACGAGTACGGCCACTTCCTGATGGCGGCCTTTTCCAGCGACCCCAGCCCCGGCGGAGGCCACGGCTTCGGCGAGCGGCTGGACCCGCGGCTGGCGTGGTCCGAGGGGTGGGGCAACTTCTTCGGCGCGGCGGCCACGGGGGCCTCCCACTACATCGACACGGGGGTGATCCATGGCAAGCAGGCGGTGCTGCTGAACATGGACCTGGAGGTGGATGCGCCCAAGGACGACGCCCCCGGCATCTGGAGCGAGCACTCGGTGGGCTCGGCGCTCTGGGACTGGTACGACGCGGCGGGCGAGGAGGGAGATTCGGTGGCCTTGGGCTTCGGTCCCCTGTGGGCGGCCTTCACCGGGCTGGCCAGGGTGCCCGACGCCTACCTGCTTCGGTACGCCGAGGTGCTGGGCGCGCAAACGCGGCTGGCACGGCTGCTGACGGCCACGCTGCAGACGCGCGGGATCCGCTACCCCGTGGGCCAGGAGCCCCGCCCGCGCGAGCCGTTCCCCGAGCCGCTGGCGGCGGGAACCGCGGTGACGGGAACCGTGGACAGCCGCAGCACGCGGCGCAGCAACCTGTACCGCTCGTCGGCGCACTACGGGTTCACCGTGTCACAGGCGCGCCAGGTGACGATCACGCTCAAGATCCTGGAAGCGCGCGACGAGGACCACGCCGACCTGGACCTGTACCTGTTCGACGAGACCGGCGAGTCCGTCGCCGAATCGAACGCGGTGAACGGCGTGGGCGACAGCGAGCGCATCCAGCAGCAGCTGGAACCCGGCTACTACCGGGTGGAGGTGAGGAGCTGGAGCCGGGGCGGCTCGCCGCTCCCGGCCGGCGCCGCCCACCAGGGCACCTTTTCGCTGGTCGCGCGGTACTGAGCGCGCACGCCCAACCGTTCCCGGGATCCATCCCATGATGAAGCTCGTCCTGTTCACCGCCTGCATCCTCGCCGCCCTCCCCGCCTCCGCCCAGTCGGGCGTGCTCCGCCTGAGCGGGACGGACAAGGTGACCGCGCCGGTGACGGTGGAGCTGGTGCCGCTGCCGGACCCGGGGCCGGGGCGGCGCCGCGTGAGGATCGTAGGGCTCCCCAGCGTGTCGGCGCCCTCGCTGACGCTGGACGTGAGCGCGGAAAATGGGATCGCGCTGGCGAACCCGGTGGCGTGGACGGGCGCGGCGACGGCGGGCGAGGAGGTGGCGGTGGAGGTGGAGCTGGTGGTGGACGGGCCGGGAGAGCAGCGGCTGGTGGTGGCCGCCACCGTCAAGCACGACAACGGGTTCAGCCAGACGGGGCTTCACGTCTTCAGCCTGAACCCCGCCGCGAACGCCGGCTTCCTGAAGCGCCTCCCCGCCGCGCCGACGGACCCGGGGGGCAGGCGCATCCTGGAAATCCCCGCCGCCACGCCGTAAGAACGGAACGACAGGATCACGCGGAGGCGGGGGGGG
>NZ_DATBNB010000825.1 GCF_036554565.1 Longimicrobium sp.
CTTCATGATGCCCTTCTACTACGGCTCGCGCGCGCGCTCGGTGCCCGAGTACCTGAAGCTGCGCTTCGACGAGAAGACGCGCGGGCTGAACGCCATCTCGTTCGCCACCATGACCGTGTTCTCGTCCGGCATCTCCATGTACGCCATGGGGCTCCTGCTGGGCGTGCTGCTGGGGTGGGACTTCAACTTCAGCGTGCTGGTGTCGGCGCTCATCGTGCTGGCGTACATCCTCCTGGGCGGCCTGACGTCGGCCATCTACAACGAGGTGCTGCAGTTCTTCCTGATCGTCGCCGGCTTCATTCCGCTGGTGTACCTGGGGATGAAGGACGTGGGCGGCTGGTCGGGCCTCACCGAGCGGCTGGCCGTGACGGCGCAGAACGCGGGGTTCGCCCCCGGCGCGTACACGCAGTCGTGGCAGCACATGGCCTCGGCCGCGCAGAACCCGATGGGGGTGGAGTGGTTCGGCGTGGCGATGGGGCTGGGCTTCGTGCTCTCGTTCGGCTACTGGACCACGGACTTCCTGGTCGTGCAGCGGGCGATGGCGGCGGACAGCATGTCGGCCGCGCGCCGCACGCCGCTGATCGCGGCCTTCCCCAAGATGCTCTTTCCCGCGCTGGTCATCCTTCCCGGGATGATCGCCATCGCGCTGACCACCCAGGCGGGCGCCAGCGGCTTCGCGCTTCCCGCCAAGGCCGACGGGTCGCTGAACTACGACCTGGCCATCCCCATGATGCTGGGCCACTACTTTCCCCCGGGAATGCTGGGGCTGGGGCTGACGGCGCTGATGGCGTCGTTCATGTCGGGGATGGCGGGCAACGTCACCGCCTTCAACACGGTGTGGACGTACGACATCTACCAGGCCTACATCCGCAAGGGCGCGAGCGACGCGCACTACCTGTGGATGGGGCGGATGGCCACGGTGGGCGGCATTGCGCTCTCGGTTGCGACGGCGTACGCGACGACGCAGTTCAACAACATCATGGACATGCTGCAGCTGGTGTTCGCCTTCGTGAACGCCCCGCTGTTCGCCACCTTCCTGCTCGGGATGTTCTGGCGCCGCAGCACCGGCCATGGCGCGTTCACCGGCCTGGTGGCGGGGACCGCCGCCGCGGCCATCCACCACGGCCTTTCGCTGCCGGCGGGCTCCGGCGTGGGCATCAAGGGCGGATGGCTGGGTTCGGTGATGACCCACTATCCCAGCGAGATGGCGCAGAATTTCTGGACGGCCATCTGGGCGTGGACCACCTGCTTCGTGGTGACCATCGCCGTCAGCCTGGTGACGAAGCCGCGCCCGGCCGAGGAGCTGCGCGGGCTGGTGTACTCGCTGACGGAGCGGCCGCGCGACGAGGGTGAGCCCTGGTACCGCCGCCCGGGGCCGCTCGCCGTCGTGGTGCTGGCGATGACGCTGGCGCTGAACATCATCTTCTTCTAGGGAGGCGACATGAACCTCGACATCCGCCTGCCCATCGGCATGCTCTTCACCCTGCTGGGGCTGTTGCTCGCGGGCTACGGCCTGATGGCGGACCCCGCCATCTACCAGCGCTCCCTGGGCGAGAACATCAACCTCTCGTGGGGGATCGCGGTGCTGCTGTTCGGCCTGGTGTTCCTGGTGCTGGGCCGCAGGGGCACGAGCTCCGCCCTGCCGGCGGACGAGAGCCCCGAGGGCCGCGCCACCGAGGTGCGCGAGCACCGGACGGGGCTGGAGTCCGAAGGGCCCCGCCCCAACCACTGACCGGTCGGCGCGCGCTTGACGGGAGGAGGGGGCCCTGCGCTTCCTCCTCTCTCGCGTTCCGGGAGGAGCGTGTTCGCGCGTGAACACTTCTGCAGATGATCAGGCCATGAACTCTCCTCTTCGCGCGCTCGCCGCCGCCGGCGCGGTGGCCGCTTCGGCGGGCGCGCTCTCCGCGCAGCGTGAGCTGTATCGATCCGGCGCGTTCACCGTCACCGACACCTCCGTGCAGCAGGGACGGTTCGCGGCGGTGGCCCTCTCGCGCGACAGCATCGTCAGCACGTATCCGCGGGCCGGGCGCGAGATGCACTTCCGCTTCAGCCTCGACGGGGTGGACAACGAGTTTCCGTCCGGGACGGAGCACACGTTGTACGTCCGCCCCACGAACGGCGCCATCGTCTCGCCCGTGTACGTCTTCGGGGAGGAGCAGCCGCCGTTCATCCCCACCCCCGAGGCGTATTCGACGAGCGAGGAGGGGGTCGCGCAGGTGACCATCCGCCTGGATCTGCGCCAGGTGCTACGCGAAATGGAGCGGACGGGCCAGTACGATCCGCCGCAGGGCCCGCCCATCCGGCGCGCGGACTTCCGGAGCGTGTACGCCATCGGCGACGTGGAGCCGCTGAGCTGGGACGCGCGCGGCCTGCGCCCCGGCTCGCCCGCGCAGCTGCGGGACGAGGATGGCGACGGCATCTACACGCTGACGCTGCCCGTCCAGGCGCAGTACACGCGTCCGCTGGCGGATGCGGGACGGGCCGTGTGGACGCGGCAGGCGGACGTGTCGGCGTTCCCGCAGTTGCGCTCGCCGGAACGGATGGTGGATGCGCTCTATCGCATGTCGCTGGAGGAGTTGACGCAGCTGGTGCGGGAGGATGGCGCGCTGTCCGCCGGGGCCAAGTGGCCGGGCGTGTGGACGCGCGACGTGTCGTATGCGTCCGTGCTCGCCCTGGCCGTCGTGGCGCCGGACGCGGTGAAGCGCAGCCTCCTGGCCAAGGTCGATTCCGCCGGGCGCATCATCCAGGACACGGGGACGGGCGGCTCCTGGCCCATCTCCACCGACCGGATGACGTGGGCGCTGGCCGCGTGGGAGCTGTACGCGGTGACGGGCGACCGCGACTGGCTGCGGCAGGCGTACGACATCATCAGCCGTTCGGCGGAAGCGGATTTGCACGCCATCTTCGACCCGGCGACGGGGCTGGCGACGGGTGAGACGTCGTTCATGGACTGGCGGGAGCAGTCGTACCCCCGGTGGATGGAACCGCGCGACATCGCTCGGTCCGCCGGCACGAGCACCAACGTCGTCCACTACGCCACGTATCGGATCCTGGCGAACATGTCGTCCGCGCTGGGCCAGCCGGCGGACTACTGGGCAAACGTGGCGGAGGGCCTGCGCACGGCCATCAACCAGCACCTGTGGATGCCGGACGCGGGATACTACGCCGTCTTCCGCTACGGGCGCGGCTATTCGTCCCTGGCCCCGCGCTCCGACGCGCTGGCCCAGGCGCTGGCTGTCATCTACGGCGTGGCGGAGCCCGAGCAGCAGGCGCTGATCTCGGCCCGCGCGCCGATGGTGGAGTTCGGCGCGCCGACGTTCTGGCCGTACATCCCCGGCATCCCCTCGTACCACAACGCGGCGATCTGGCCGTTCGTCAACGCGTACTCGCTTTGGGCCGCGGCGGAAGCGGGGAACACCGCCGCGGTGGAGCACGGGCTGGCCTCCATCTACCGTCCAGCCGCGCTGTTCCTGACCAACAAGGAAAACATGATGGCCAGCACGGGCCACTTCGACGGGACGGAGCTGAACTCCGACCGCCAGTTGTGGAGCGTCGCCGGCAACCTGGCCGCCAGCTACCGCGTGCTCTTCGGGATGCGCTTTCGGCCGCAAGGGCTGGCCTTCCGCCCCATGGTGCCGCGCGGCTACCAGGGCGAGCGGACGCTTTCCAACCTGCGCTACCGCGGGTCGACGCTGTCGATCACCGTACGCGGCTTCGGTGACGGCGTGGCGAGCGCGGCGCTGGACGGGCAGCCGCTGGAGCGCGCGGAGATTCCGGCGACGCTCACGGGTGAGCACGTGGTGGAGATCACGATGAACGGGCGGTGGCCGGCGGGGCGCGTCAACCTCGTCGAGAACCGCTGGGCGCCCGACACGCCATCCGCTACGCTGCGCGGAGACGTGCTGTCGTGGTCGCCGGTGCCGGGCGCGGTGCGCTACGTCGTGCACCGCAACGGGCGCCCGGCCGCGACGACGACGGAGACGCACGTTTCGCTCGGCCGGCTGGACCGCGTGGCGGAGTACCAGGTGCTGGCGGTGGATTCCACCGGGCTGCAGTCGTTCCTGAGCGCCCCGGTGCTGATGGCGCGCGACGAGGCCGTTGTCGTGGCGCGGCCGCGCGGAGCGCCGCTGGAGCGCGAGCACGAGGGCTTTACGGGCCCGGGCTACGTGCGGGTGACGCGCGAGGCGAACACGAGCGTGGAGTTTCCGGTGATCCTGACGTGTGGCGGCGAGTACGTGGTCGATGCGCGCTACGCCAACGGCAGCGGGCCCATCAACACCGACGCGAAGGCCGCCATTCGCACGCTGCTGGTGGATGGGAAGCCCGCGGGCGTGCTGGTGATGCCGCAGCGCGGAACGGACCGCTGGAACGAGTGGGGCTACGGCACGTCGCTGCGGGTGAACCTGTCGCCGGGCGGGCACCGACTTACGCTCGCGTACACGCCGCTGGACGAGAACATGGATCGGCGAGTGAACACGGCGCTGTTGGACCACCTGCGCCTGATCCACCTCTCGCCAGCTTCCGAGTGCCGGTGAGGCCGCCGGTCTGAACGGCAGTTTCACGCAGAGGCCGCAGAGAAGAAAGAGAGGACGCAGAGAAAAAATGGTTTTTCTCTGCGTCCTCTTCCGTTCCCTCTGCAAAGCCGAAACAAGATCCTGTACACTCTGCGCACTTCCGATGTATCGTTGCCGCTCTCACGTTGGGTGCGGCTCTTGACAGGCTGCACCTTGTACGGTACACTGTACCGCAGGAGGTGCGGGGTGGAAGGTGGGCTGAAGAAGGTTCCTGCGAGATTCTGGAGCAACGCTGGTGGAACAGAGCCTGTGCGCGACTGGCTTCAGAGTCTCGACAAGCACGACCGCAGGACGATTGGTGGGGACATCGCGACGGTGGAGTACGGCTGGCCCGTGGGCATGCCGACCTGCCGCTCGATGGGGGCAGGCCTGTGGGAGGTACGGACGAACCTGGCCGACAACCGGATCGCCCGTGTGCTCTTCTGCTTCTGCCAGGGGCATCTCGTTCTCCTGCACGGGTTCATCAAGAAGACCAGGAAAACGCCGGACGACGAGTTGGCGCTCGCCCGGAAACGCCAGAAGGAGCTAGAACCATGAACAATCCGCACATCGGCAGCTCGTTCGAGAGCTTTCTGGAGCAGGAAGGGATTCGCGACGAGGTGGAGGGGCTCGCGCAGAAGCGGGTTTTCACCTGGCAGATCCGGGAGGCCATGGAGCAGGCTGGCCTGTCCAAGGCTGCACTGGCGGCGCGGATGCAGACGAGCCGAACGCAGGTGGAGCGGCTGCTGGACCCCGACAACAGCAAGGTGCAGCTCGACACGCTTCAGCGCGCCGCCCAAGCCGTCGGCCGCACGCTGCGGGTGGAGCTGGTCTGATGCGCAGACGATAGGAACGGATTTCACGCAGAGGACGCAGAGAAAAAAGAGAGGACGCAGAGAAAACGATTTTTCTCTGCGTCCTCTCTGTTCCCTCCGCGGCCTCTGCGTGAAACGTCGTTTATCTGTTCTCTTCAGGATCCACGAGGCCGCTGCTCGGCACCGGCTGCACCGAGCCCTGCACGGTCAGCGGCTCGTGCTGGTCGCCGCCGATCACGGTGTCCACGCCCGCGTCGCCCGCGTCGTGCACCAGCATCACCGAGGCTGCCGCAATCAGCAGCGAAACGCCGCCGGTCATCACCATGTACAGCGACGTGTTCGGGTTGTCCTGCCCGTACACCGCGCGGATCAGCGGGCCGAAGCCCAGCGACGCCAGGATCTCGGGGATGACGATGAAGAAGTTGAACACGCCCATGTACACGCCCATCCGCGCCGCGGGGAGCGCGGTGGAAAGGATGGCGTAGGGCATCGACAGGATGGACGCCCACGCGATGCCCACCCCCACCATGGTCAGCAGCAGCACGTACTGGTTGTGGATCACCGACACGCTCAGCAGGCCGATGGCGCCACAGGTGAGCGCCAGCGCGTGCGTCGCTTTGCGGCTGGTGGCCCGCGCGACCGCCGGCAGGGCGAACGCCACCACGAACGTGGTGATGGAGTAGAAGGCGAAGGTGATCCCGCCCCATTCGATGCCGCGCGCGTACAGCTCCGAGTCGGGATCGGTGGCGCCGAACACGTGGCGGGCCACCGTGGGCACGAAGAACATCCACATGCAGAACAGCCCCAGCCAGGTGAAGAACTGGACGACGGCCAGCTGCTTCATGGTCTTGGGCATGTTGGTGATGGCCGCGCCGATCTCCGCGAACAGCGCGCCCACGCCGGCCCGTTCGCGCCGCTCGCGTTCGAACGCCTCCATGTCTTCCGGCGGCGCCTCGCTGGTGGTGAACACCGTCCACAGCACCGCCAGCAGGAACACCACGGCGCCCAGCTGGAACGAGTACTTCACCGTCAGCGGAATGCCGCTGGCCGTGGTGCCCGTCACGCCCATCTGGCCGAAGATGTACGGCAGCGCATTCGCCAGGCTGGCGCCCACGCCAATGAAGAACGACTGCATTACGAAGCCCGCCGTACGCTGGCTGGCATCGAGCTTGTCGGCCACGAAGGCCCGGAACGGCTCCATGGACACGTTGATGGACGCATCCAGGATCCACAGCAGCGACGCCGCCATCCACAACGAGGTGGAGGTCGGCATGAAGAACAGGGCGATGGACGACAGGATGGCGCCCGTCAGGAAGTAGGGCCGCCGCCGTCCCAGCCGGCCCCACGTGCGGTCGCTGAGCGCGCCGATGATGGGCTGCACCAGCAGCCCCGTCATGGGCGCCGCCAGCCACAGGATGGGCACCTCGTCCGGCCGCGCCCCCAGCCGTTCGTAGATCGCCGACATGTTGGCCAGCTGCAGCCCCCAGCCGAACTGGATGCCCAGGAAGCCGAAGCTCATGTTGAACATCTCGCCGAACTTCAGGCGCGGTTTCTTGCTCACGTCGGTGGCTCCAGGGGGTGTGGGAGACGGCGCGGGGATGCGAGTGTGTTGCAGCGCGGCTCACGGCGCGCCGCTCTTTGTACGTTGTTCGTACAAAATTGTTGATCCGGAGACTTTTCGCCACTGCCAGGCGGTTCTACGGGCAGTCGGTTCCCCCGCCGAACATCCACCGGTACGCCGCCGGAAACTCGCGCCTCCAGAACCCTTCGGAGTGCGTCCCGTCCTCCCGCACGTAGCCCACCACCTGGCGGCCCACGCGGAATCCGGCTGCGGCGAGCGTATCCACCATCCGCCGGTGGTCGTTCTCGTACACCTGCGGCGCATCGCCCTCGCGCGCGCCCGTGACCAGGTAGAAGCGCTCGCCCCCGAGCGGACGCGCCGCGCGGGCGAACGCGAAGTTCTGCTCGCTGAACCAGAACGCGGGAGAGAACACGCCCGCCCGGCCGAATACGTCAGGGTACTTCAGCGCCGCGTAGAGCGAGATCAGCCCGCCCATGCTGCTCCCCGCGACGCCCGTGTTCAGCCGGTCCGGCCGGGTGCGGTAGCGCGCGTCGATGTACGGCTTGAGCGTGTTCGCCAGGAAATCGACGTACGCATCGCCCTCGCCGCCGCCGTGGCGGGGATGCGTCCACGGCGAATACTCGTCCAGGCGGCGCTGCCCGCCGTTGTCCACCGCGACGACGATGGCCCCCCAGTCGCCCGCCGCGTGCAGGCTGTCGAGCGTCTCGTCCACCCCCCACTCGCCCGCGTAGCTGGTGGCATCGTCGAACACGTTCTGCGCGTCGTGCATGTACAGCACGGGATACGTCTTGGTGGTCGTGGCGTAGTCCGGCGGCAGGTAGATCCACACGCGGCGCGTGCGGCCCAGCTGCGGGATGGCGAACGCGGTGTCGAGCACCGTCACGGATCGGCTGGCCGTGGACGGACGTGCCGGGCGCGGGCTGCCGTCGCGCCATCCCGCCACCGATCCGGCGTACGTCGCCGCTCCGGTGGCCGGCACGACGAAGCGGCGGTTGGGGGCATCCGCGCCCGTGCTGTCGCTCTCCGCCGCGTCCCACGAGCCCAGGGTGAACTTGAAGTCCACGGGGCCGCGCACGTCCTCGTGCAGGGTGATCGCGTACTCGCCGGACGCCTCGCGCGCCAGCCGGTAGTCGGGCGACGCGGGATTCCACCCGTTGAACGAACCCGCGAGGTAGATCGTCGCCCCCGGCGGCGTGTTCCGTGGGACGGTGAGGCGCACGGTGAGCTGCGCGCTCGCGGGCGCGGCGCCCAGCAGGAATGCGCCGGCGACGAGTGCGCCGGTGTGGCGGATGTGGCGATGGACGGCGGTCATGGAGCGGTGGAGTGGGACAGGTGCGATGGACGGCAGCCGGCGGATTGAACGTCCGCCGGCTGCCCGAAAGAAGATCAGCGCGCCGGGCGGAAGCGGATCGCCTGGCCGCCGCCGGGTGCCATCTGGATGCGCAGCGTGGTGCCCGAGGTCACCTGCTGCTGCGAGATGGTGATCGGCAGCGGGTTGTCGCGCCAGTCGGCACCCGGGCCGTCGGCGTAGATCTCCGCGACGTAGTTGCGGCCCGCGGGGAGGAAGGAGAGCGGCACGTCGAACGCTCGCCCCTCTTCGTCGCTGATGGCGCCCAGGAACCAGTCGTCCGCCCCGCGCTGCTTGCGCGCGACGATCACGTGGTCGCCGATCTCGCCGTCGATCACGACGGTCGTGTCCCAATCCACCGCCACGTCGCGGATGAACTGGAAGGCCGGCTGCCCCGCGTAGTTCTCCGGCAGGTCCGCCGCCATCTGCAGCGGCGAGTAGAGAACCACGTACAGCGCCAGCTGCTTGGCGAGCGTGGTGCGCGGCCGCGCGTCGTGGGGCTGCCGCGGCGTGCCGCTGGGGCGCTGGATGAGGATGTCGAAGATGCCGGGAGTGAAGTCCATCGGCCCGGAGACCATCCGCGTGAAGAAGAGGATGGTCTCGTGCTCCGGCGGGTTGCCCCCCTCGCCGCCCCACGCGTTGTACTCCATCCCCCGCGCCCCCTCGCGCGACAGCATGTTGGGCCAGGTGCGCCGCTCGCCCGTGTCCTTGATGGGCTCGTGCACGTTGACCATGATGCCGTTGCGCGCCGCCGCCTCGATCACCCGGCGGTGGTGGCGCACCATGAACTGCGACTGGTGCGCGTGGCCGTGCTCGGTCCTGTCGCCCACGTACCCCGTCTTCACGGCGCGGACGCCCACGCGGTTGTACAACGCCATGGCCGAGTCCAGCTGGCGCTCGTACGGATCGATCATCGTGGCCGTCTCGTGGTGCCCGATCAGCGTCATCCCGCGCTGCCGGGCGTACGCGGCCACCTCCGCCAGGTCGAAGTCGGGATACGGCTGCGTGAAGGAGAAGTCGGCCTTCATGGTGTTGAACCAGTCCTGGTCCCACCCCAGGTTCCACCCCTCCACCAGCGTGCCGCCGAACCCGTTGGCCGCGGCAAAGTCCATGTAGCGCTTGACGTTCTCCGTCCGCGCACCGTGCTTCGGCCCCTGCCCCCAGGTCTCGGTGTTGATGTGCAAGCCCCACCACACCCCGTTGTACTTCATGGGCGTGATCCACCGCGTGTCGGCGATGCGGCTGGGCGGGTTCAGCTTCAGCGTGAGGACGGAGGGATGCAGGTCTTCGGGCCGGTCCGCCAGCTGGATGGTTCGCCAGGGGGTGACGAACGGCGCCCGCCCGCGCACCGCCACCCCGTCCGCCCAGCGCGCCAGGGTGGACTGCAGGGTGCGGTTCGATGTCCGCGCCAGGTACATCCCGGCGTAGTCCACCAGGTTGGCCTCGTGGATCACGACCTGCACGCCGCTGGTCATCTGCAGCGTCAGCGGCGTGTGCACCGAGTCAAGCCGGCTGACGGGCGACGACGAGTAGAGGATCTCCTGCCGGTCCGGCTCGGGGCGGTTGCTGGGAATCCACCAGGCGCGCGCGTTGTCGGCCAGGGCGAACTCCGTCAGCTCCTCCATCATCTCGAAGTCGCGGAAGCCGGCGCTGTCGGCCAGCTCGTAGCGAAAACCCACGCCGTCGTCGAAGGCGCGGAACACCACGGCGAAGCGGCGGTTGGGCGCCCGGTCCTCGGCGATACGCACGCGCAGCTCGTGGTGATGGTCGCGCACGCGCGCCACCTCGCCCCACGGCTGCGTCCAGCTCTGGTCCACCGTGTTGCGCGAGCTTCCCGTGATGCGGAGCGCGCTGCGCAGCGAGTCGCCGCCCCGAAAGGCGAAGCCCAGCCGCGAGGGAAGCAGCACCGGCTGGCCGTTGCGGCTGACCGCGTAGTACAGGCCGCCATCGCGAACGTGTACCGTCACCGTGTTCTTTCCGTCCGGCGAGGCGACCCGCAACGAGTCCTGCGCCTCCGCGCGGCTGGCGGACAGGCTCAGGCCCAGCGCCGCGCCGGCTACAAGGGGCCACATCCGAGCGTGCATGTGCATTCTCCTCATCCGTCCGTTCAAAGCCGGGTGCCGGCGTGGATGGCGACCGCGGTGTTGGAGGGCAGGCTGAACTGCACCGCGCCGTCCGCCCCCACGGCCACGGCGGTGCCGGCGCAGGCGGCGCCCGCCTTGCCGCCGGTGATCACGTCGCAGTAGGTGCCCGCCGCCAGCCCGGTGGGCGTGGCGACGTTCACCGCCGCGGCCTCGCGGTTGATGGCCACGAAGCCCTTGTCGCCCCGCGAAAAGGCGATGGCGTTGGCCGCGTTGTCCCACCAGCGGTTCAGGTCCGTGCCGGCCACGGCCCGGCGGAAGCCCACCATCCGCAGGATCGTGGGGTCGCGGTGCTCGCACACCCACTGGCCGCTCTGCACGATTTCCATGCTGGCCACGCACGAGACCGGGTTCGTCTCCCCCGTTGCGTTGGACGGGGGGCCCGTGTCGCGCCCGGAGCCCAGCGTGAACGCGTAGCTCGACATGATGGAGGGATAGCCGTACGGCTGCGCCATCATCCACACGTTCGCCAGCCGGAACGGCACGGGCGAGCGGTAGCCGATCCCCGCCGCGTCGCGCTGGGTGTCGTGGTTCTCCAGGAACACCACAGCCTTGTCCGGCGGCATCAATCCCCACGCGCCCACGGAAAACTGGTTTCCCGTGGTCCCGTTGGGGTTCAGCTGCGCCAGGCGCCCGCCGTTGGCGCCCAGGAACTTTTCGCCCACGCCGCGGAACTTGAACTCGGTGATGTCGGCCGCTCCGCCGGAGGCGTAGGCCAGGCCGTAGTAGTCGGTGCGCGAAACGCCCTCGTTGCCGTAGTCGATCACCTCGGCGAAGTAGTAGGGCAGGGGGCGCCCCTCCGCCGCCAGCGCGCGGTTCACCCGGCCCAGGATGGAGTCCAGGTCCACCGGCTGCATGTGCTTGGCCGCGTCGATGCGGTACCCCGCCACGCCCAGACGCGAAAGGTCCAGCAGGTACGCGGCGATCTTGCCGCGCACGTCCGGCAGCAGCGTGTTCAGGTCCGCCAGCCCCACCAGCTCGCAGTCCTGCACGTTGGCGGCGTTGCTGTAGTCGTTGACGCCGCACTGCCCGTGGAAGTCGCCCGGGGAGTACAGGCCGGGGTAGCTGTACTTGGTGTAGACGGTGCCGTTGCTCCCCGTTCCCGCGCCCGCCGTCATGTGGTTGATCACGGCGTCCACGTAGATGTCCACACCAGCCGGCTTGCAGCGGGCCACCATGTCGGCGAACTGGGCGCGCGTACCCGAGCGGCTGCGGTCGATGCTGTAGCTTACCGGCTGGTAGCGCTGCCACCAGGGATGGCCGCTGATCACCGCGTGCTCCTGCGGCGGCGACACCTGCACCGCCTCGTAGCCCGCGGGCCCCAGCACGGTCTCGCACTCCGCGGCGATGTCCGTCCACCGCCACTCGAACAGGTGAACGAACACGTCGCCCCCCGCCGTGTGGCCGCTGGCGCGGTACGTCTGCGGCAGCGACGGCCGCGGGGGCGGCGGCTCGATGATGGGCGGCGGCGTGACCGGGTCCTTGCAGCCGCCGGCCAGCAGGACGAGGGCAAGGAGGCCGGCGCGGAATCGAAGAAGGTGCATGGCGATCGTCCACCAGGTCCACAAAGGGCTGCAGCCCCGCCGCGGGGGCGGCGGAGCTGCAGGAAAGCGTCAGTCCGCGCCCCGGATTGCTCCGGGGCCGTGCCGGCTCAGTTGTAGCCGGGGTTCTGCTTCAGGTTGGGGTTGGCCGAAAGCTCCGCCGCCGGGATCGGGTACAGGTCCAGGTGCGCGGCCGTGGCCGTTCCCGCCGGGGGGCCGCCCTTGAAGCTCCAGACGTACGCCCCGCCGGTGAAGCGCCCGAAGCGCACCAGGTCCGTGCGGCGGTGGGCCTCCCACAGCAGCTCACGGCCGCGCTCGGCCAGGATGAAGTCCAGCGTCATCTGCGCGTCGGTGATGTTGCCGCTGGCGTTGCCGTAGGCGCGCGCCCGCAGCTGGTTGATGTAGCCCAGCGCCGTCGCGCGGCTGCCGCCCGCCCCGCGCACCACCGCCTCGGCGTAGATCAGGTACGCGTCGGCCAGGCGGAACATGGGGAAGTCGGTGTCGGGGAAGGTGGGGTGCGCCCCCGCCCCGCCCGTCGACTTGACGTTGCGGAACTTGGGCGCCGCGACCCCCTGGAAGAAGTCGCCCACGTCGCTGATCCCCACCGACTTCTGCATCACGAAGTACGACGACCGCCGGTCCGCGCCGCTCGAGGGATAGAAGTTGTAGGCCTCCGGCTTCAGCCGCAGCCCCCACCAGCCTCCGTCGAGCCCGTAGCTGCCCGCGTTCATGTCGCCGCCCACCGCGGCGTGCGCCAGGAACGTCATCCCGCCCCAGGTGCGGGTGTGGGCGCCGTCGAAGGTGATGGGGAAGATGATTTCGGGCGACGTGTGGTTGTCGGCCATGAACAGGTGCTGGTAGTTGGCGTCCAGCTGGTACGCGCCGGAGCCGATCACCGCCTCGGCGGCGGTCCGGGCCTCGGCGTAGCGGGCCTGGCCCGTGTACACCTGCGAGTTCAGGTACAGCTTGGCCAGCAGCATCTGCGCCGCGCCCTGGTCGGCGCGGCCGTACTCGGCCTGGCCCACCGCGGGCAGCTGCGGGAGAATGGCCTGCAGCTCGCTCTCGACGAAGGAGAAGATCGCCTGCCGCGTGGCCTGCGCCGGGGGCTCGGCGCCCGACCGGTTGGTCTCGGTGACCAGGGGCACGTTGCCGAACAGGTCGGCCGCGTGCCAGTAGCTCAGCGCGCGCAGGAAGCGCGCTTCCGCGCGGTATCCGGCCACCTGGGTGCGCAGCTCGGCGCTTGCGCCGCGCTCCGCCATGCGGTCGTCGGCGGTTTCGCGCATGAACTCGTTCGCCAGCGCCACCTGGAAGAAGATCCGGTAGTACAGGGCCGCGACGAACGGGTTGCTCGCCGTCCACCCCTGGCGGTTCATCTCCGGCAGCCCCGGGTCGCCCCAGCCGATGATGGCCTCATCGGTGGGAAGCTCCTGCAGCGACCAGTACTGGCGAAGGTACTGCGAAAATCCCTCGTCGATCCCCGAGATGTCGGCGGAGCCGTCGGGGCCCTGCTGCCCGGTCACCGACAGCCCCGCGTACAGCTTCGCCAGGAAGGCGCGGTACGAGCTGGGGTCGGAGAACACGGTTCCGCCGCTGACGGAGCTCTTGGGCTCCGTCGTCAGGTCGGTGCACGCCCCGGCCGCCAGCAGCAGCCCCGAGGCCAGGATCAGCGT
>NZ_DATBNB010000826.1 GCF_036554565.1 Longimicrobium sp.
CCTCTTGCTTCCATGCTCGTTCTGGCCGTTGCGGGGTGCGCGACGGCCGCCGAACCCGTGACGACCCGGGGGCCCGAGAGGGTGACCCGCAACACCACCCTCATCCACAGCGCCAGCGCTGCGGGCGCCTCCAAGGTAACCGCCATCACCACGACCAGCTACGCGGCGGCAACGGAGACGCAGATCGCCCGCGCACCCGACGCCGTGTTCGGCGTGCTGGCGGGCGTATACCAGGACCTGGGCATCACGGTCGGCACCATCGACGCGCCGAACCGCACCACGGGCAACACCCAGATCCGGGCCCGCGGGCAGCTGGGACGGGTGCCTCTCGCCACGTATCTGGACTGTGGGAACACGGGGCTCCAGGGCGTCGCGGCGAACACCTTCCCAATTCGCCTCTCGGTCCTTTCGTCCGTGACCCCCGAGGGTGAGGGAAGCCGCCTGCGTACGGTGGTCGGGGGTGTGTACACGAGCGCCGAGGCCAGCGGCACCGTCGCCTGCTCGAGCACGGGAGAGCTGGAAGGCGCCATCGCCCGGGCCGTGCTGGCACGCGCCACAGCGAGCTGAAGCCGGCGACGCCGTGGGATGGGAGAACGAGCGAGGGCCCGGCAGACGCCGGGCCCTCGTTCGCGTTGTGGTTTCCCCACGATGTCAGGGGCCGTCCGGGGCCGCTCCGACCGGCACGAAGCCGGCGCACCTCAGCACGGGAATGCGCGGGTACTTCGGAAAGCGCGGGTCCGTCTCGGAGAGCTGGCAGAGGAAGAAGCGCGAGCCCTTGCGGGTTTCGACGATGCGGACGTGGGCGCACGAGCCGCACAGCCCGGCGGGCGGCGCGTGGGGCCGGGTCACGCGTCGCGCCCCGCGGGCCGGGCGCGCGCCTCGGCCGATGCGTCCCACCACCCCGAGAGGGAGTAGCTCAGCCACAGGAACACCGACCCGAAGCCCAGGAACAGCAGCACGCGGAAGAGCGCATCCAGCCGGGCCAGGTCTACCAGGAACAGCTTGGCGACCGCCGCGAGCAGCGTGAGGATGGCCAGCCGCTCCAGCACCCGCGAGCCGCGGCGCAATGCGTACACCAGCAGCCCCAGCCCGTACACGCCCCAGGCGATGGTAGCGATCCCCTGCCCTCCCGGCAGGTGCGCCACCTCGCGCACCACCAGCGCCATGGCACCCATCTGCGCGGCGATGCGGTACGCCATGGCTTCGGAGGGAACGCGGATCCACCCCGCGGCGGCAAAGGTCGCCCCGACCACCACCGCGTCCGCCGCGAGCCGCCAGGGGCCCGTGGCGCCCGGAAAGGCGATGCGCCACGCGAGCCACGCGCCCGCGGCCAGCATCAGCTTGTGTGCCATCCACCGCACCGCCACCCCGGCGCCGCGGCGCGCCAGCATGTGAAACCCCAGCCCCTGCAGCGCCAGCGACACCAGCAGGGCCTCGCCCTCCAGCGCGCCCAGGCACCCGGCGGGGAGCAGCACGGCCACGGCGAACAGCAGCACCTTCGCGATCCGCGCGTCCTTCGCGCGCAGCGCCCACGCGGCGAGCAGGTAACCCGCGGCGAGGGCGATGGCGGCGGCGCCCCAGCGCTCGGCACTCATCCTCCACGTGATGCCGCTGACGGCCAGGGCCATCGCCGGCGGCACCAGGGCGATGCCGTACCAGTGGAGCACGTCCCTGCCCGACCAGCGGCCGTGTCCCCCGTGCTCCGCCGCGCGCCAGTCCGCGACCCGTCGCGCGATCGGCAGCACGCCGAGCACGATCCAGGCGAACGCTACCGCCGCCTGGATCCATCCCCGCCCCTCCGCTCCCGCGCGGAACGTCTCGGCAAGGAGGTTGGCGTACAGCGCAAGGAGCGTCCACGCCAGCGCCATCGACGTCCACAGGCTGGAGCGCCACCCGCGGCGCAAGTAGGGCACCACCGTCCACGCCAGGATGAACGAGGTGTACGCCGCCAGGCCGCGCGGGCTGGCGAGCGAAATCCCCAGCAGCAGCGGCACGCCCAGCCCGCCCCCGGCACCGAGGACGGCCAGCGCCGGCTGCCCGCGCGAAAGGGCCAGCCCGAAGGCGGCCAGGGTGATGGCGACCATCGCCCCGAAGGCCGCGGTGTACGGAACCAGCGAATACAGGTAGTACGCCGCCCAGCCGGTGATGTAGAAGGTCGCCGCGCCGCCGCCCAGCAGCACGGGCGCGAACCGCCGCCGCTGGTCGATGCGCAGCCCCAACCCGGAGAGCACCGCCCCCACCGCCGCGCCGAAGCCCACGCGCACCTGCGGCGTCACCCAGCCCTGATCGATGGAGTAGCGGAAGAGCAGCCCCACCCCCAGCAGCAGCAGCACGATCCCCAGCCGGTTGAGCCACGTCTGCCCGTCCCACGGGAAGAGCGCCGCCAGGCCGAGGTCCGGCGATGGCCGTCGCGGAGCTGTCCGCGGCCCGCGCGTGCCCCATCCATCGAGGTCGGCGGATTCGGCGATGGCGGGAATTGGCCGTGCCTCGGCCTGAAGCGGCGGACGCACCGCTTCGACCCCCCCGTCGCGGACGGGAGGAAGGCGGCGGTGCAGTTCCTCCACCATCCGTTCGAGGCGCGCCAGCCGCTGTTCCAGGGAGTCGTCCGGAAGCGTGGTCATGAGGTCATGCGCTGGTGTGGGATGCGAAGGGTGCCGGTCAGCGGCCGCGCGCGGCCACGTTCCATGCATCCACCACCTGCTCGCCGCGAACCCCGTAGACGCGCTCGTGAAGGTTCACCGACACGCACACGTGGTTGGGGACGATGCGGACGCGGTCGCCCACCCGTGGGCGCCAGTCGGTGCGCGACAGGTCCAGCAAGCCGTGCTCTTCGGAGACGGACTTCACCAGCACCTCGGGACGGTCCAGGAGCGCGCCGAAGCCCACCGTTTCGGCGCGGATCTCCTCCTTTGCCAGCGCCTTGGAGCCCGCGTCCACCACGGCCTGCCCGGGCACCGCGGTGGAGACGACGGTCGCCAGCACCGAGTACGCGCACTCGTCCCAGCCGCACGCGCCGATCTCGGACGTCGTGCGGTCGTTGAAGATGTTGGTGCCCGGCCGCACCTCGGTGAGCCCGCGCACCTCGTGCGATCTCCAGAACGTGGGAGTCGATCCCCCGCTGACGACCTGCGGCGGCAGCCCCGCCGCGGACAGGGCGTCGACGAACGATGATACGCGATCGGACAGCGCGCGGATGGCCTCGTCCTGTCCCCCGACGTTGCCGCGGACGTGGCCAGGATAGAACATCACGCCGCGGTATTCGATCGCCGGGGCATCCGCCGCCGCCCGCGCCAGTGCGACGGCCTCCCCGGGCGTCTGCAGCCCCACGCGGCCCATGCCCGCATCCACCTCCACCAGCACGCCGACCGTGCGCCCCGCCTCGCGCGCCGCGTCGGACAGCCCGCGGAGCGCCTCGGCCGAGTCCAGCCCCACCGTCAGCCGTACGCGCTCCGGCAGGGCCATCAGCCGCCGCAGCTTGGGCGCGCCGATGGGCGGATACGCGAGCAGGATGTCATCGACGGCATCCGCCATCACTTCCGCCTCGCGCGGCGTGGCGACCGTGACGCCCACCGCGCCAGCCTTCACCTGCGCGGCGGCGAGCGACGGGCTCTTGTGGGTCTTGGCGTGGGGGCGCCACGCCAGGCCGTGCGCGCGGCAGTACTCCGCCGCCCGGCGCAGGTTGGCGTGCATCTGGTCCACGTCCACCAGGGGCGCGGGGGTGTCGATCTCGGTCAGGTCGCGCGGATCGGGCATTCGGAACGGCCGGTGGATGATGGCGTGCTCAGCGGCGCTCGCGGTCGCGGCGCAGGATGGGATCGTCGGGGTCGAGGATCCCCGGACGCACCTTCAGGTTGCGGTTCTCTCGCTTGAGAAGCAGCTGCTGCTGGAGCTCGGCGAGCATGTCGGGATCTACCTCGCCGCCGGACTGTGCGCGGTGCTTGATCGAGCGGGCTTCGCGCTCCAGCGGGCGGGCGAGGATGCGGTCCATGTTCTCGGCGAAGAACACGGGCGCGCCGCTCCAGTCGCAGTGCTCGGCATCGCCGCGCACCGTCTCCACGTCGCCCGCCAGCTCCTCGGGAAACTCCAGCAGCCAGCGGCCTTCGGGGTCGCGGCGGCCCTCGGTTTCGATCAGCACGCGGAAGAGGCGGCGGTAGTCGGGGTCCTGGAAGTCGTCGGGGCCCACGAACTTGGCGCACTCTTCCACCCAGCGCTCGGAGTGGAACATCATCATCAGCAGGTTGCGCTCGGCGCCCATGCGCAGCCGCAGCGCGGGGGTGGCCAGCGGTCGGTCGGCGTTCCACCGGCTCCCCTGCCGCTCCCCGTCGCGGGGACGCCCGTGCCACTGCTGCCGGTCGCGGCCGCCCTCTCCACGCCCGTTGCCTCGCCCATCACCCCAGCCGTCGTCCTGGCGCGTCAGCGGCTGCTCCTGCCGCTGCTGGCTGCGCATTTCGCGCCGCGTGGGCGCGTCCACCACCTCGGCCGCCTCGCGGGTCAGCGCGTCGACCGGCACGCCGGTGCGGTCGGAGATGCGCTTCAGGTACACGCCGCGCAGCACTTCGTCGCGCGTGGCGCGGACGGTGGGAAGGAGCAGGTCGATGGCCCGGCGCGTTCCCTTGATGCTGCCGAAGAAGTTCTTGCGGTCCAGCAGCAGGAGCTTGCGCTCCAGCACGTCCACCGCGTCGTCCAGGTAGCGGCGGAGGGCGTCGGCGCCCTGGGCACGCACCAGCGAGTCCGGGTCTTCGCCCTCGGGAAGGGTGGCCACCAGCACCTCGACGCCGGCGCGCAGCAGCTGGTCGCCGTTGCGGAAGGTGGCCTTGAGCCCCGCCTTGTCGCTGTCGTACAGCAGAATGGCGCGCGGCGCGTACTGCTTGACGAGCGCCGCCTGCTCCTCGGTCATGGCCGTGCCCAGGGGCGCAACGGCGTGGGTGACGCCGTGCGCGGCCAGGGACACGTAGTCCATGTACCCTTCCACGACCAGCGCCACCTCTTCCTTCCGGATGGAGCCGCGGCTCCAGCCCAGGCCGTAGAGCGTGCTTCCCTTGTGGTAGATCTCCGATTCGGGGGAGTTGAGGTACTTGGGGATGTGCGCCTCTACCTGCTGCAGCACGCGCCCGCCGAAGCCGAGGACGCGCCCGCCCAGGTCCTCGATGGGAAAGATCACCCGGCCGCGGAACGCGTCGTAGGGATCGCGCCCGGCCTTCTTGGGCTCCTTGAGCAGGCCGAGCGCGAGCAGGTCGGCGCCGTGGTAGCCGGCCTTGCGCGCCGCCGTGCCCAGCGCGTCGAACGACTCGGGCGCCCACCCCAGCCCAAAGCGCTCAATGGTTTCGGGGGTGATGCCGCGCCGCTTCAGGTAGTCGCGCGCTTCGGCGCCGTCGGGCGAGGCGAGCTGGTCGCGGAACCACTTGGCCGCGAAGCCGTTGATTTCGTACAGCAGCCGATTCGGATCTTCCGCCTGTGCGCGGCGCTCCTCGCGTTCGTCCGGGATCTCGACCCCCACCCGTTCCGCCACCCAGCGGATGGACTCGGGATACGTCATCCCGAGGTGCTTCATGAGGAACGAGTAGACGGTGCCGCCCTCGCCGCAGGTGAAGCACTTGTAGAACCCCTTGGCCGGGTCCACCGAGAAGTTGGGCCCCTCGCCTCCGTGCAACGGGCACGGCCCGCGGTAGGTCTTCCCGGTGCGCCGGAGGCGCGTGTGCTCCGAGAGGATCTCCACGATGTCGGCCCGTTGCCGGATGTCTTCGACGAGGTGGTCGGGGATGGGCAAGGTTGCTGGTGCGTGAGTGCGTGAGTGCGAAAGTGCGAAAGTGCGAAGGTGCGAAAGTGCGTGAGTGCGTGAGTGCGTGCGCCGCCAACGCCACAGCATGTCATCCTGAGCCCCAGGCGAGCGACACCTGCCCGCACATGATCCTGCGCGGGGCGAAGGATCTAGCGTGGTGTACTCCTGAGCGTGGGCGCGGCAGCGGGCGCGATAGCCTTGGGTGCCCCTCCCCCGGCCCCTCCCCGCACAAACTACGTGCGGGGAGGGGGGGGAACTTCGAGCGTGGTTCGACCAGGCCCGGCGCATGCCTCGGGTGCCCCCTCTCCCGGCCTCTCCCCCGCAAACTGCGCGGGAGAGAGGAGCACTTCGATGGCGGTTCGACCAGGCTCGGCGCATGCCTTGGGAGCCCCCTCCCCCCGGCCCCCGTCCCCCGCTGCGCAGGGGAGGGGGAGACCTGAACCGCGCTTCGGCTAGACTCGCGGGGGCCCCTCCCCCGGCCCCTCCCCCGGCAAACTGCGCCGGGAGAGGGGAGAAATCGATAGCGGT
>NZ_DATBNB010000827.1 GCF_036554565.1 Longimicrobium sp.
ATCCAGAGGCCCGAGCGCACCGAACTGGCCCGCAGCACATGCGATGCAGGGCCGTGGGATCTTGCCGCGGATTCCTCGCAGCGTGGGCGCGGCAGCGACACGGAGTCTTGGGGCGCGAGTCGGAACCGCCGGAACTCGGGATTGGGGACTCAGGACTTAGACCCTGATTGTGGAGCCGCCTGAGGTCTGCACGGGCGAATGAATTCGCTGCAACGACTACACGAAGTCCGCCTGCGCGGACTGGCTTGCTTGGGCGTGAGGTCGAGTGTGGGGCGCGCCACGGTATCCCACAAATGCGTCGGCCCTCCCCGTTGCCGGGGAGGGCCGATTGTTGTCACTGGCTCGTGTTACTGGCGGGCCAGGAAGCCCAGCACCGGCCCGGCCATCGGCCGCAGGTCCTGCTCCAGGTCGTAGTTGCTCAGCACGACCAGCGTCCAGTCGCCCACCATCTCCACGTCGGCGCCAATGCCGGAGGCGCTACCGCCGCCGCTGTGGCCGATGGTCGGGTGCTCGTCCGGGAATGCGGCCACGTAGAACCCGTACGCGTACTTCACCGGCGCGCCCGGACCCACATCCACCTTGCCTTCCAGCACCGTCCGCGTCATCTCCGCGCCCAGCAGCCGGTGCTCGCGAAGCGCCTGCGTGAAGCGGAACAGGTCTTCCGCCGTCAGGCCGATCCCGCCGAAGCCGCTCAGGTCCGTGGACGGCCCGTGATCGCCCACCATCCACTCGTTGCTCCGGCGCGGCTCCAGCCCCATGGGGTCCGTCTCGGGCGGACGCGAGTAGCCGCGCGCCCACGGCAGCCGCCGGTACGCATCCAGGTTCGCGACCGCCATCCCCGCCGGGCGGAACACGTGGTCGCGCACGTACTCCCCGAACGGCTGCCCGCTCACCCGCTCCACCACGGCGGCCAGCACCGCGTATCCGCCGTTGCTGTACTGCATCCGCTCGCCGGGGCGGAACGCCAGCGGCTCGCCGGCGAAGAGCGCCATCCACTCCCGCGGGGTGGCGTACCGGGTGCCCCGCACGTAGCCGGGGGACAGGAACGGGTCGCCCACGCCGGCCGTGTGGGTCAGCAGGTGGTGGATGGTCACGTGCCGCCGCGCATCCTCGTTGGGATAGTCGGGGAGCACGGCGCCCAGCGTGTCGGTGAACTTCAGCCTGCCGTGCTCCACCAGCTGGGCGACGGCGACGCCGGTGATCATCTTGGGCACCGAGCCCGTGCCGATGCGGGTGTCGAGCGTGTTCGCCCGGCCCGCCTCGCGGTCCGCCATCCCGTACGCCTGGTGATGGACGATGCGGCTGCCGTGCGCCAGCAGCACCACGCCGCTGAACCGGTCCGCCTCCGCCGCCGCGCCCACGTGGCGGGCGACCGCGGCGGCGACGGTGGCCTCGTCCACCTTGCCCTGCGGAAATTCCGGGCGTGCGCCCCGTGGCGGCATCGGGTGCAGCTCGATCAGTTTCATCCGCGCGGGGTCGGCCGGGTCGGCGACGAACTCCACTCCGATGCGGCCGCCGGAGCGGGTCTGGAAGATCACGCCCAGGTAGTTGGGGTCGCCCTGGTCCATCAGGCGCCCGGGCTCCAGCCCGCCGCCGCTCTGCCGCACCAGCCGGCCGAACATGGCCTCGTACCGGGCGGGGGTCCACCCCATGGCCAGCGTCTGCGACACGTGCCGCTCCACGAACGCGTGCAGTGTTGCCGAATCGCCTGCGTTCACCGCGTCCATGAAGGCGCGGGCGGCCGTCCCGGCGGGCGTCGCGGGGATCTGCACCGGGGCGGGCGCGCCGGACGGACCGGCGGGCGCGGGCTGCTGCTGGGCTCGCGCGGGGCTCGCCGCCAGGAGGGCGGCGAGGGTGATGGCGATCGTCGTGTTCATCATCTATCTCTCAGGTTGAAAGGTCGCCTCTGTCGGGACCTGTGTCGTGGTTGCGACGGGCTCAGATGTGCTCGTCGGGATACGCGCGCTGCCGCTCGGGATGGGTGCCGGCCTCGCGCCGCAGCACGGCGCGGGCGGTGGCGTAGTAGGCCAGCAGCCCGACGCCGCCGAATACCAGCACCACGCCCCAGGCAAGCGGCTCCTCGAAGCGCGAGGGCAGGTACTGCGACACGATCAGCCCGAGGCCCAGCGCCGCCAGCACGATTCCCCACTTGAGGGCGGCGAACATCTCGGGATCGGATTCCTTGCGGAACAGCGCGCGGATGATGTCTTCCGACACCCGCGCCTCGATCAGCTTGCGCTTCGTCCAGTTGTCGG
Source organism: Longimicrobium sp. (assembly GCF_036554565.1). Taxonomy (NCBI): domain Bacteria; kingdom Pseudomonadati; phylum Gemmatimonadota; class Longimicrobiia; order Longimicrobiales; family Longimicrobiaceae; genus Longimicrobium; species Longimicrobium sp. The sequence continues at coordinate 2,256 of NZ_DATBNB010000827.1, forward strand.
AGAGCACCTTGGTGGTGCCCAGGATGAAGGCGAAGAAGCTGATGAAAACGAGCACAGGACTTTCCCACATCGTAACCTCCAGGGGCATTCATCGGGGTTGCGCGAGGCCCCGGATCGGCGCCTCATTCAGGATGGACAGGCCGACCCGGAGATCGGTTGCACGTGCCTCGTCCACCTGCAACGATAGACAGGCGCTGTCGCGGATCGGTTGCACGCCGATGCAGGAGTGAGTGAACCCACGGCGGGGACAGCGGAACCGCAACCGAAGTTCACCCCCTCCCCTGCGCAGCGGGGGACGGGGGACGGGGGGAGGGGGCTCCCGCAGCATGCGACGAACCCCGTCGAACCCCGATCGAAGTTCTCCTCTCTCCCGCGCTGTTTGCGGGGGAGAGGCCGGGAGAGGGGGCGCCCGCGGCATGCGACGAACCCCATCGAACCCCGCCCGAAGTTCCCCCCTCTCCGCACGCAGTTTGTGCGGGGAGGGGCCGGGGGAGGGGCCTCCCGAGGCATGAGCGACATCCAGCCGGAACCTTCCTATCGACCCCGATCGCCTCCCCTGCAACCGAACCCGCGATGACCCTGTCCAACGGGAGATGAACGATCGGGAGATGGTGGCACGAGTGCTCGCGGGCGACCGCGACGCCTTCCGGGAGCTGGTGCACACGCACCAGCGCCTGGTGAGCCATGTCGTCTTCCGCATCGTGCGCGACCCGCGCGACCGCGAAGAGGTGTGCCAGGACGTCTTCATCCGCGTGTACCAGAAGCTCGACCAGTTCGCCCACGAAGCGGCGCTGTCCACCTGGATCGCGCGCATCGCGTACCGGCTGAGCCTCAATCACCTGGAGCGGCGCCGCATTCCGCTGTACGACGACCTGCGCCCCGACGAAACCGGCGGAACGGCCGTCGACCAGCTGCCGGGCACGCGCGCGTCGCCGCTGGACGAGGCCGAGGGCGCCGAGCTGCGGGCCTTCGTCCGCGCGCGGGTAGACGAGCTGCCGGTGCAGTACCGGACGGTGGTGACGCTGTATCACCTGGAGGAGATGGCCGTCGGCGAGATCGCGGCGGTGATGGACCTGCCCGAGGGCACGGTGAAGAGCCACCTGTTCCGGGCGCGCAGGATGCTGAAGGAGAAGCTGGTGGCCAGCTATGGACCGGAGGGAACGGGATGATGGAACGGGACGAGGAGATCCAGGACGCGCTTGCCCGGGGGACTGCGCGCGCCGCGGCGGATGCGGACGAGGCCGCCTACCGGGTGGTGTTCGCCGCGCTGGGCGAGGACGACGGATTCACCCTGCCCGACAACTTCGCCGAGCTGATGACCGCGCGGCTGATGCCGGAGCCCGTGCGCGCGTCGCCCTTCGAGCGCTACGTGCTCCCCGTGCTGATGGCCGCAGCCTGCGTCATCGGCGTGCCGTTCGTCGTCGCCGTGCTCGGGGGGGCGCTGACCGGCGTCGCGGGGCCCGTATCGCAGAATTCGGGGCTGCACGGCATCGCGGTCGTCGCCCTGGTCCTCGCCGTCATCGCCACGGCCGACCGGCTGGCGCGCCGCGCCGGCCTCGCGCCGATGTGACCGGCCCGGTCAGGGCGCGGCGAACTGGATGCGGTACTCGCCCTCGCCGCCCGGGGCGAACGAGGTTGCAATGATCACGTACTCGCCGGCCTCGGGGAGCTGCACCTCCACGGCCGAGTTGGTGCCTTGCTCGCCCTCGTCGTCGTTGGATGCGATCTCCTGGAACGCGCCGTCCACCATCCGGCCGATGGACAGGTACGCGTCGAACGCCTCCGCGGCCATCGTCACGCGGATGCGCTCGCCCGCGCTTCCCGTGATGATGTAGTGGTCCGTCCAGCGTCCATCTTCCTCGTTCTCCGCGTCGCCCGCTTGCAGGCGGCCATGCACCGGCTGGCCGCGTGAAAGGCGCACGGGCCGGGGAGCGGCGGCCGGGCCGCGGTCCGCCACCGTCAGCGTGTACTCGCCCAGGACTTCGCCCTCGACACCCGCCTGCACCAGCGTTTCGCCCGAGGGCGGCAGCGTGAGCAGCAGCACGCCCTGGCCCTGTCCGAACGCGTCCGGAACGAACTCGTCGCCGGCCATGCTTCCCCCGTTCAGCGCCGGGAAGAAGTCGCCCATCAGCATGCGCAGCCGCAGCCGCTGCCCCGGCGTGCCGCGAACCCGGTACAGGTCGAAGAAGCCGCCGCCGCCCGGCCCGGCGCCGTACTCGCGGTCCGTCTCCTCCAGCTCCCCCGTCACCGTCTGCCCCACCCGCAGGTCGCCGATGGCCAGGCGCTTGGCCGGCATCGTATCGACGCTCACGGTGAACGCCCCCGTTCCTTCCGGCAGCAGCGACTGCGCGATCAGCAGGTAGGTGCCCGACGCGGGCGCGGTGAAGCGGAGGCGCGCGTTGGTCTCGCCCGCGCCATCGTCGTCCATCAGCATGTGGTCCGTGATGCCTCCCACCGTTCGCGCCACGGTAAGGTACGCGTCGAAGTCGGAGGACTGCAGCGTGGCGACGTAGCGTCGGCCGGCCTCGGCCTGGAATCGGTAGACCTTGAACGGGCCGCGCTCGTACAGCGCCGGATCACCCGTACTCAGCTGCCCGGAGGCGCGCTGTCCCACGGCGAGAACGGGGAATGCGGCGTCGGGCTGCGCCCGCAGGGGGGCGGCGAGCGCGACGGCCAGCACGGTGGCGATGGACAGGGTTCTCATCGGGGGGCCGGATCTTCTGAAATGATGGATGCACGGAAACCGGCCCGGCCGGGCCGATGGAGGGCAACATAGGCGTGCGGCCGCCCCGTGGACAAGAAAGATTTTCGGCCGCGGCGCCCTTGCCTGGCGCGCCCGGTCCGCACATTCTACGCGGCTTCGCAGGGGCGGCATCCGCCCGCCGCACACACGAGATTTCCGCGACCGACCCGACCCGGTGACGACGACCGCATCGCAGGCCTTCACCTACTCCGGCGAAGAGCTGGACGCGCTGGCCAAAGCCCGCAACTACTATGGCTGGATCGCCCGCCGGTTCGCGCCGTACCTGGGGCGGCGGATCGTGGAGGTGGGCGCGGGCATCGGCACCTTCGCCGAGCACCTGCGCGCCGCCGCGCCTGATGCGCAACTCACCCTGGTGGAGCCCGCCGCCAACAACTGGCCCCACCTCAGCGCGCGGTTCGCGCGACGGCCCCACGTCACCACGCGCCGCGGCTACCTGGCCGATGCGGGTGAGCCCGGCAGCGCCGACACGGTGGTGGCAGTGAACGTGATGGAGCACGTGCGCGACGACGCCACCTTCCTGGCCGATGCGCACCGTCTGCTTTCGCCCGGCGGCCACGCGCTGCTCTTCGTCCCCGCCCTGCCCGCCATCTACGGCGCTCTGGACGAGGCGTTCGATCATTACCGGCGGTACACGAAACGCGAGCTGACTGGCCGGCTCCGGGAAGCGGGGTTCACGCCGCTGAGCGTGGACTACACCAACCTTCCCGGCGTGCTGGCGTGGTGGATGAGCGGCAAGGTGCTGCGGCGGCGCACGGTGAGCGCGCGGGACGCAAAACTGTACGACCGGTGGATGATTCCGTGGATCTCGCGGCTGGAGCGCGTGTGGACGCCGCCCGTGGGGCAGAGCCTGATCGCCATTGCCAGGAGGGGGGACGCGTGAGCGGGCACGAGAGCGGGGCTGGGATCCGCCTATCGGTGGTGATGCCGGTCTACAACGAGGAAGCGACCATCCGCGAATCTACCCAGCGGGTGCGCGCGGTGCCGCTGGATCTGGAACTGATCTGCGTGGACGACGGCTCCACCGACGGCACCCGCGCCGCCCTGCGCGAGCTGCACGCGGACGGCGTCATCCACCGGCTGATCGAGCAGCCCCGCAACCGCGGCAAGGGCTTCGCCGTGCGCACGGGGATTGCGGCGGCCACGGGCGACGTGGTGGTCATCCAGGACGCGGACCTGGAGTACGATCCGTTCGAGCTTCCGCGCCTGCTGGAGCCCATCGCCGACGGCCGTGCAGACGCGGTGTTCGGGTCGCGCTTCGCGGGCGGGCCGCACCGGGTGATGTACTTCTGGCACCGGATGGGGAACGGCGTGCTGACGCTCCTGTCGAACATGTTCACCGACCTGAACCTGACCGACATGGAGACGTGCTACAAGATGGCGCGCGCAGACCTGATGAAGAGCCTGCCGCTGTCCGCGAACCGCTTCGGCATCGAGCCGGAGCTGACGGCGCGGCTGGCCCAGTCGCGCGCGCGGATCTATGAGGTGCCCATCTCGTACGCCGGCCGCACGTACGACGAGGGAAAGAAGATTGGCTGGCGGGATGGCGTGGCGGCCATCTGGCACATCGTGCGGGCGAACGTCCTGGGCCCGAAGGCAGCACGCTACACGCCTCCGCAGCTGTCCCACGGCCACGCGCCCGCCCCCGCCGCGGAGCCGCGTGCAGTCACCCGCGGGGCGGTGAGCAGCTAGGGCGGAACTTCGATCCGGGGTTCGACAGGGCTTGGAGCATGCCGCGGGGGCCCCTCCCCCGGCCCCTCCCCGCACAAACTGCGTGCGGAGAGGGGAGTACTTCGATCGGGGTTCGACAGGGCGCGTCGCATGCCGCGGCGGCCCCCATCCCCAGCCCTTCCCCCGCAAACTGCGCGGGGGAAGGGAGCCAGCCCGGCGCGTCACGCTAACTCGTTGCCACACCAAGTCTTGTCATCCTGAGGCCCAGGCGCACCGCACTCGCCCGTAGCACATCCTTCGCGGGCCGAAGGATCTAGCCGGAGGCACGAACGAGCCCGGGCGCGGCAGCGGTCACCGGCGCAGAGGCCGCGATGTCGGCGCGTTTGGAATCATGCCGGCGCATGCCTCGGCTGCCGTCCCCCCCGGCCCCTCTCCCGCAAGCGGGAGAGGGGAGAATTC
>NZ_DATBNB010000828.1 GCF_036554565.1 Longimicrobium sp.
CATTGCAGGAGCAGGAAAATGGGGATGGCTCTCCGGAGCCGTCCAAAACCCTTGGGGACGGCTCCGGAGAGCCATCCCGTTGTCAACTACATCCTTTTGGGCGCCAGAGGCTTGACACCGTGGCTCATAGAAGGATGACAGGCTCTGTCGTCGCGCTGGCATTTGAGTGGCGCGCCGGCCTGGCTCCCTTCCCCCACGCAGTTTGTGGGGGAAGGGTTGGGGATGGGGGGCGCCGCGGCATGCGCCACAGCCCGGCTCATCGGGTTCTGAAGTTCTTTCAACGTTGAGGGGATATACGATGGCGGAGGTAACGGTAGTCGGCGGTGGGCTTTCGGGGTCGGAGGCGGCGTACCAGCTCGCAGAGCGCGGGCACGACGTGACCCTGTACGAGATGCGTCCGGTGCGCGGCACCCCCGCGCACAACACCGAGCTGCTGGGCGAAATCGTCTGCTCCAACACCTTCAAGTCCGAAGATCCGCAGAACGCGCACGGGCTGCTGAAGCTGGAGATGGATGCGCTGGGCATCGGCGGCTCGCTGCTGCTGGCCTGCGCCCGCGAATCGCGCATCCCCGGGGGCACCGCGCTCACCGTCGATCGCACCGAGTTCGCGGGGCGCATGACGGCCGCCATCGAAGCGCACCCCCGCATTCGCGTGGTGCGCGAAGAGATGCAGGCGCTTCCCGACGGCCCCGCCATCGTGGCCACCGGCCCGCTGACCTCCGATGCGCTGTCGCAGTCCATCCGCGGCTCGCTGGGCGACCAGGGGCTGGCGTTCTTCGACGCCATCGCCCCCGTGGTCAGCGCCGAGTCGCTGGACATGGACAAGCTCTTCTACGCGTCGCGCTGGGGGAAGGGCGGCGACGAGGACTACCTGAACGCGCCGATGGACCGCGAGCAGTACGAGGCGTTCATCCAGGCGCTGAACACGGGCGAGCCCTACGCGGGGCACGACTGGGAGAACGTGCCGTACTTCGAGGGGTGCCTGCCCATCGAGGTGATGGCCGGCCGCGGCGTCGACACCCTGCGCTTCGGGCCCATGAAGCCCGTGGGCCTGCCGGTGCCGTGGAACGATGGCAAGTGGGCGCACGCCGTCATCCAGCTGCGCCGCGAGGACCGGGCGGGGAACATGTGGAACCTGGTGGGCTTCCAGACCCGGCTGAAGATCCCGGAGCAGAAGCGCATCTTCCACACGATCCCGGGGCTGGAGAACGCCGAGTTCCTGCGCTGGGGCTCCATCCACCGCAACACGTATCTGAACTCGCCCGCGTGCCTGTCGCCGCACGGCTCGCTGCGCGACCGGCCGGAGCTGATCTTCGCCGGGCAGATCACGGGCGTGGAGGGCTACACCGAGTCCACCGCGGTCGGCATCCTGGCGGCGGCCAACCTGGATCGCGTCGTTCGTGGGCTGGAGCCGGCAGTGCCGCCTCCCACGACGATGATGGGCGGGCTGATGCGCTACCTGCGCGAGAGCGATCCCCGGCACTTCGCGCCGATGAACAGCAACTTCGGCCTGCTGGACCCGCTGGACGTGGTGGTAAAGAAGAAGGAGCTGAAGCGCGAGAAGCTGGTGGAGCGCGCCCGCGCCGACTTCGCCGCGTGGATGGAGACGAACGGCATCACCGGCGGAGTAGAGGCGGCGGCGCCGCGATGAGCGAAGGCGCGGACGCCGAAGCCCGGCGCGGGG
>NZ_DATBNB010000829.1 GCF_036554565.1 Longimicrobium sp.
CCCCCCATCCCCAGCCCTTCCCCCGCAAACCCCGCGGGGGAAGGGAGCCAGCTCGCCGCCCTCCGGCCGGCGTGGTGCACGGCCCCGTCCCGCCCAGTCCGCGCAGGCGGACTTCGTGACGTGCCAGACGCGGTTTCAACCGCCCGGGCCTCAACCCGGGATCGCGCGCCCTGAATTGTCCCGCACCTGAACCTCGAAGTGTACCCCTCTCCCACGCTGTTTGTGGGAGAGGGTCGCACGCGTGTCGGCGCGGCGGGGTGAGGGCCCGCCGCGCCGACGCAACCTGCGGTCCAACGGTTTCAGGGGAGACGCGATCCAGCGGAAGGAGAAGCCGGATCAGGGCTGCGGAGACGAGTCGACCGGCCCGGGAAGGGCGAATGGCGTGATGCCCGGCCCGCGCAGCACGAACCCGTCCGCCCCCTCGCCCACGACCATCCACCGCACCGGCGACGCACCGCGCCTCACCTCGGGCCGCGCCGTGGCGGTAATCCGGCCGATGACCTCGGGGGCGGCACCCGAAAACGAGGCGCGCAGCACCTCGTAATCCAGCTCGGTGGCGTCTCCGCCCAGCTGGCGACGAGCGCCGGCCACCTCGCGCACAAAGACGAAGCCACCGGTGAAGGGCACCACGCGCGGGGCCACCCCGGGCCCCAGCGTCAGCGTGTTGCCGGTGCGCAGGTCGCGGATGCGGATCTCCCGGTCCGCCTCGAACACCACCACCGAGCGCGTCGCGTCGAAGAACCCGGGCACCACGTTCCCCACCACCTCCACCTGCTGCCCGAGCGGCACCAGGGACGTGGAGCCACGCGCCTCCACCCACAATGCCCCCACCTGCACCCCGCCCAGCGAATCGGCCCAGGCGGGATGGAAGACGATGGTGGGCGCGCCCTCGGGCCCGCTGGTGCGCAGGTCGCGGCGGGGGTCGCGCGTCAGCGGGGCGCCCCGCGCCTCCAGCAGCTCCAGCACCTGCCGCGCGATGGTACGCACCTCGGCGTTGTCATCGCGCGCCACCATCGTGCGCACCAGGGGCGCATCTTCCACGTCCAGCCGCTGCAGCACCATCAGCCGCACCAGGGACGACGGATCGCCCGCGGCGGCCCGCAGCGCGTTGCGCGCCCCCGCCGAGTCGGGAAGGAAGCGCTGGAGGGCGCGGGCCGCCGCGGCGCGCACTACGTCGCTCGGGCTGCCGGCCAGCTGCCGGCGGATCAGGTCCAGCGAGCCTCCCGCCCGCCGCTCGGCCAGGAGGGCGATGGCGTTGGCGCGCACGTTCTCGTCCGCCTCGGCGTCTTCTACCAGGCCGATGAGAATGGCGTCCAGCTCCGGCCCCAGCACCTCCAGGCGCGCCCGCGCGCGGAAGTAGGCGGGCGAGGGCTCGTCCACGTCCAGCACCCGCCTGACGTCGGGCATCATGGGCCGCGAGCCGTGGCGGGTGGCGCCGGGGCCGCCCCACAGCACGCATCCGCCCAGCGCCCACATGCCCGCCAGCGCGAACGCGCGGCGGGCCAGGCGGCAAAGGACAAGGGTGCGGTGCGGCGGCATCGGCCTCGAAGTCATCGGGTCAGGGCGCCAGGCGTCAGCGAGCCCAGCACGCGGGGGCCGGCGGCTCCCGTGGCGGACGGCACGTTGGCGGGAATTCCCTTCAGGTGCGCCCACGCCAGCAGGGCGAAGGCCACGGCTTCCTTGGCATCGGGATCAACGCCCAGCCCCCCCCCGTCCGTGACAGGAAGCGGGGCCAGCAGCTCGCGGATGCGCCCCGCCAGCGTGGGATTGCGCGCCCCGCCCCCCGTCAGCATTACCTCGGCGATGCCCATGGGGATCACCCAGCGATGGTACGCGTCGGCGACGGTGCGGGCGGTCAGTTCCGTCAGCGTCGCGATGAGGTCCATCCAGTCCTGGTCGCCCTCGGGCTTGATGGCCTCCACCAGCCGCTCCACGAACGGCCGGCCGAACTCCTCGCGCCCGGTGGACTTCGGCGGCTCGGCGGCAAAGTACGGGTGCCGCAGCAGGTCCTGCAGCAGCGCCTGGTCCACCGTTCCGCGCGCCGCCAGCCGGCCGTCCTTGTCGTACCGGTGCCGGCCGCCGGTCGCGATCTCCACCGCGGCGTCGATGAGCGAGTTGGCCGGGCCCGTGTCGAAGGCGAACACCTGCTCGCTGCTTCCCTTCGGTGGCACGCGGGTGACGTTGCCGATGCCACCCAGGTTCTGCAGCGCCCGCGCCTGGTCCGGCAACGCGTACAGCAGCTGGTCTACCCACGGCACCAGCGGGGCGCCCTGCCCGCCCGCCGCCACGTCGCGGGGGCGGAAGTCGGCGACCACGGGGCGGCCGGTGCGCTCGGCGATGGTCGCCGGGTCTCCCAGCTGCAGGGTGGCGCCGCGGCGCCCATTCCCCGGCGGGCGGTGCCACACCGTCTGCCCGTGCGAGCCGATCGCGTCCACCCGCTCGATCGACATCCCCGTCTCTTCACAGACCGCCAGCGCCGATTCCGCCAGCCACTCCCCCAGGTCGGCGTGCAGGTCGCAGAGCGCTTCCGCCGTGCCTGCCAGGATGGCGTCGTGGATGGCCGTCCGGCGCGCCTCGGAAAAGGCGAGGGTGACGAAGCCCTCCATCCGCACGGCCACGTCGTCCGTCGTCTCGCCCGAAATCTCCACAAGCGCGGCGTCGATGCCGTCCAGCGAGGTGCCCGACATCAGGCCGACGATGCGCATGGATCAGCCGTCCCGGCCGGCCTGGCGCACGCGGGCCAGCCGCTCGCC
>NZ_DATBNB010000830.1 GCF_036554565.1 Longimicrobium sp.
CTCCGCCGTCGCTGCGGGTTGACGGCAGGCGCGGCACACTCGGCGTAGCCACCTCACGCTTGCAGGTGCACGCGTGAGGCCCTATGCTCCCGAGTGTAATCCACCATCTTTTAGTCAAAAGTTAGTCGGGAGCGGTCGGAGGGGCAATGCCCCCTGACCGGTACGTCTCTATTTCGCGCCTGAGAGACGCCGCACAGGCGCGCGCTGAGGCCTCTTCCAACCGCGCGGTAGCGCGCGAGATCGGCATCGCCCTCCGCGGTTTTCAGCTCTTTCTGGAAGGCTCCCGGCCGCAGCAGAAGACGCTGGACAAGTTGCTCGCCTGGTACCGCGATCATGTGGAGCGGACTGAGGGGCCCCCCATCGCCGCCTCGGACGCGCTGCTGGTCCTTGTCCGAGCGCTCCCGGCAGAGCGCCGCCCCAGCGCGGCCGCCGCCCTCATCTCGACTCTCATGGAGCAGCACCAGGCAGCCGACGTCGACCCTCCGGCTGATGTCGTCGCCGCGGCTGGCGCCGCTGGTGATGCGAGCCGGCGGCGGGACTGAAGCTGCGGAGTGCCACGAAGCGCTGGATACGACCGGTAGGCGGGGCAAAGAGTTGGGTGCGGCGGGATTGCTGACGAGCAGCGGCCGGACAGGCCCTCCTTCCCGCCCCTCCCCAGCGTGGACGGCGATAGCCATGCGCCCAACTCCGAGGAGTACGCGGAAGCCCGCGAAGCCGCGCGGAGGGCTATCCAGCAGACAACCTCTCCGAAGCGCACGGCAGAGTGAACGTGGCTCGCTCACTCGGCGTGACGCTAGGCAGCGCTGGGCGCTTCTTGGAACCAGCGCACGGTGAACAGGGGTGTGTGCGAAAATCCGGGCGCCCGTCCATCTAATCCGTAGAACCCCCATACAGAGCGGAAGGTATCATGATCAAATCGGTCAACGTTGCGGCGTCTGCGATCCTTCTCATCGTCGCCGGATGCGTTCCACGCGCCGCAGCCCCGCCGCCAGTACTCGCGCCCCCTGTGGAATCAGGCCCTCCCGCCGGCCCACCAGCCGGCGGATCAGCTGCGCCAATGGTAAGGGTCCCGTTCCAGCCGATAGGCTCCGCCAAGAACTGGGAAGTGTTCCGGAATCTCACGTACCGTGTAGGCACCAGCCAGGACAGCATCGTGGTCCCGGCCGGGTTCGTAACGGATTTCGCAAGCATCCCGCAAGCGTTCCAGAGTTTGATCTCGCCATTCGGCCCCTACCTGCTCCCGTCGGTGGTACACGACTACCTGTACTGGGAGCAAGGCTGCAGCCGAAGGCAGGCTGACCGGATCTTCCTGCTAGCAATGGGAGAGATGCAAGTACCTGCGGCCCAGCGTGACGCGATGTACCAGGCCGTCGCGAGGGCCGGGGGACGCGCGTGGCGCCAAAACGCCCGGGACCGCGCAATCGGCCTTCCCCGGCACATGCCGACGAGCGGCGTCCGCGGACCCGGGCCACTGGAGCAGTGGCCTGACTACAGGCGATTCCTGAAGCAGCAAGGCGTGCAGCCGCTGCCGAAAGTACCCGTGTCACAGGCATTCTGCGCACATGGCGGACCCCGGTAGCTCATCGGCTGGTCATAGCTCGTAGCTGTATTGCTCCTGTGATCGAGCGCCGGGTCCCGACGCAACTTGGAGGGCAGAAGAACGGGTCCGCCGCACGAATGCGGCGGACCCGTTCCATTCGCAAACTGGCGATCTAGAATTGTGGGACTGGACGCCCTGCTACGAAGTGGTGAACTGCAGGACACCCGAGACCGGCAGCTCCCAAACAACCCCAGGTATCCAACCGCTGTCGAGAGTTCCGGATTCTGCCCCGTACAGCGGCCCAGGTACCACTCGCACAATACAAGCTTTGTTTGCCCCAAGAGGCGCAGGATGGGCCGGGTACGGGGTCAGGGTCCGGGCTAAACCCGATGCGATCCGAAGTAACTGCCCGCGCGAATCCCGGGGCCAAGTTGCCGTGCTCCGAGCGTCTCACACGAGTCGCGTTCATATGGAATGCTTTCGATGCCGTACAGAATACGAAAGCATTGTGCTTAGGGGACGGACACCAGCACTATGCATCGCTCTCTTGGGAACATCTCGTGGGATGCCCCGAGAGCCCATTTATGTACGTCCCCCTTTCCATGTCTCGAGGTACCACCATGCTCTTTCACCGCCCTTTCCAGCCGCTGGGATGCTTACTGGCCGCTAGCTTCTCGCTTGCGGGATGCAAAAGAGTAATCGATGCAGAACCAGTGGCCACGGTTACCGCCACCGCGCCGTCATCGAGCATCATCGTAGGAAGCGCAGTGCAGGGTTCGGCCACTGCCTGGAACCAACGCGGAACTGCCATCTCCGGCGTCCAGTTCTCGTGGTCCAGCGGCAACTCGGCCGTGGCCTCGGTTTCCCCATCAGGAATGATCACCGGGGTAACCCCAGGCCAAGCCAGCATCCGAGCCGAAACGGGCGGGAAAGCCGGAGAGTTCCTGATCACCGTCAACCGCGTCCCGGTCGGCTTCGTGACGATTTCGCCCGGATCCGCGTCCCTTCAGGCCGGCGCCACGTTCCAGTTCTCCGCGACGGTGAAGAACAGTGCGGGCGCCGTCCTTACCGATCGCTTTGTCACCTGGACCAGCACCAACACGTCCGTGGCCACAGTAAATGGAAGTGGGCTCGTCACGGCAAGCGGCATCGGGTCCGCAACCATCATCGCAGCGAGCGAGGGTGTTCAGGGCCAAGCGACAGTGCAGGTCACACCGCCGCCCTTCGCGCGGGCGCTACCAGACGGCCGCGCGCGTATCCACCCCTCCGTGATCCAAGGCTCCGGCTTCGACGCTTCAAAGACGTTGTGGGTCGCATGGGCGGGCAATCAATACTTGCAGCGATTCGAGAACGAAGCGGCATACCAGCCGGTTCAGCCCAACCCGGTCTATCGCCTGCAACTCGTAACCTCGGGCGATGAAGCAGGCTGGTACGAGACGGCCCTGCCGGTCGTCGGGACGTGCTTCACTGTCGTACAGTTCGCCGGCAATGCCCGCAGATGGGCGAACCTGGTCTCTTGGAACGGCGTCGCAGGCATTCACCAACTCGGAAGCCAGCATGCGATGAAACTGCCCGACGACGGGCAGGCAGCAGCGCGGCTCAACCGTCTCATCCAGGTAGATACCGCTGGTGGCCGCCGCCACGCGTTCGTCGCGCACGCCTTGTTGCCGACCGAGCAGCTCGCAAACCCGTGGCGAATGGTCGGATCCTCGAACGATTGGGCGTACCCGACCGGACGCCCGGTCACCGGGGCCGGGGCGGCAGGCTTTACCTTCGACGTCAGCGGCCTTCGCCGCTTCGCGAACGTCACCGCCTCGAGCACCGCGGGTACAAGCGTGTGGGGCCTGTTCGGGCATCTCGGCGACGGAAGCATCGACCTTTCCAATGCCGGATGCATGGCGCCGAACAACACGGGCTTCAGGGATTCGGACATCAGGGTCGACGGCGGTTCCGCGGGGATCTGGCTCGAGCCGGCGGAAATGCCCGCACGCCTGCCTCACCTCTTCGTGAACGGATTGGAGGGCCAAGTCGGATGGCCCAACCCGAACGCGCCTCCGGCGCACGCCCGCGGGACGTTCACGGCGGCCACGCCCTGGCTGACCATCGTCGATGACATGCGCGCTCCCGAGCCGTCGTGGGTCGAGATCGACTACCTCCGGCTCTGGGCGGTTGTCGGCGGGCGAAGTGAACTCGTCCAGGAGAACTCCTACAGCGATGGGCGGCTAGGCGGAACCCTCGCCTCCCGGGACAAATGGTTCGAGTTCCGGTGGGACGAACTCCAGCAACGCGCCACCGTCGCGAACGGAATCGTGCGGCTGCCGCTTAGCACTGTTTCCGACAAGGCCTGGCATGTCTGGATCGAGGATACGTGGACGGATCCTTCCGGGACGCATTTTCGGCGACTGCTGCCACCGAATACGGAGCGCGTGTGGGTCGAGACGAGAATACGACTCCGCGGCGCGGCTGCACTACAGATCGGGTGGGATTACTACCGGCACACCAAGGACAAGAACTGCGACATCGATTTGGACGGAGACTATGAGGACGGCTGGTGTGAGGCCGGCAAGAGCGAATGGATTTTCGAGAGCTTCGACAACGATGGATGGCAGGTGATCCGTTTGGGCTTGTAGTGGACATTGCATACGCTGGCCGGAGCGCCAACTCCGGCCAGCATCATTCAAGTTCGTTGCGATCACTCGATTGGACTACGCAGGTGTGCCATGGCGTTCGTCGCTGCGGCTCCACCATTCAGTCTTCTACCAACTCGTTCCGGAGCCACTCCAACGGATCGCACCCTTGGCAGTTGAGTCCGTGCCACGCCTTGTAGGGCTGTAGAAGCTGGCGCAGCACGTCTCTTTCAGCATCCGAAACTCCCCAACTCTCCGCCAACGGCTGCTCAGCCCCGTCTGCCAGCCGCCGGATCAGTGAACCCGTGCGATGATAGTAGAGCCGCTCGCTCCACTCGCCCTGCGCGGTCCGGCCATGGGCATATACGAAATCGAGCTGCCCCGCACGCAAGTAGTACTCGCTGATGCCGCGGCGGGAATCACCTCGACGGATCCAGACTATCTTCTGTGGGAGACTCTCGCTTTCACCGGAAGCGAAGTAGCCTATCGCAGGTGGAGACATTACATAGCGGGGCTCCATCGACGTCAACCGCTTGTTGGTCTCAATGAACCGGCGCCGTATCCCAAGTATGGATTCCTCAATCTCCTGAGGTGAGATCGATTCCGCACCTTCTCCTCCTGAGGTCGAGACGGGCATTGCTGCTGCTGGCGCAACCTGATGAACAACGGAAGTGGATTCCGCCCAGGACCTGAGGATCAGCACCACGGCGATCCCAACCACGGCGGCTGGCAGCCACGCACCCACCGCCACGAGTTCCGGCCAGCGCGGCCTGCGCCCCAGACGCGGGCCAGGCGGCACTTTCCCGGGAAGGCCGAGGGCCGGCACCGCTACTGGACCGCCCGCCGCGCGTAACTTCTCGATATAAGTAATTTCCTGCTCGAGCGCTGGAACCCAGTCTCGAAGCGGCGCCTCCATCGACTCAGCGACAGTGGAACGGCACGTCCTCCTGACAATGGGAATGCCCACGCCAAGCAACACGCTTATCCAGACGGAGTGGGCCCAGAACATCATCGCCGGGAAACGGTTCTCGTGCGTATAAGTATCTCTGGAGCCTATTTCCAGCCCCGCGGCAATGATCGTGAATAGGAGGAACCAGGCCGCGATATGAATCGCAAGCGTCTCTGCGTCCAGCGCGCTGCGCGGACCGTGCGCCCTTGCCGCATGGATATCGCTCTGTACACGGGAGAGTTCAGATCTCAGTTGCGCTGAGCGGCGAGCAAGCGCTCCCCGCCAGCGCTCCCGTGCAGCTTCCACTACACGCGCGGTCGCGGCGACAACATCCCGGTAATCCACCTTGCCACGTAGAAACTCCTCGTAGATGGATAGCAGTTTCTGCTTCCATTCGGTGGAGGCAAACACGGCAATCCCTTCTCTGTGGAAGGTGCCCAAGCCGTCGAGTGCCTGATCCGCACTATCCCATGCCTCGAGCGCTTTTCTCGTTCGTGCGCCTGGATTCTTGAGGATCGTCTCGGTAAGGGACTGCATTCCTT
>NZ_DATBNB010000831.1 GCF_036554565.1 Longimicrobium sp.
GCTTCGGCTGGCTTGGCGCGCACGACCGGCTCCCTTCCCCCGCGCCGTTTGCGGGGGAAGGGCTGGGGATGGGGGGCGCCGGGCCCGAGCACCGGGGCCGGCCCTGACGCACCCAAACCCCGAAGTGTACCCCCTCTCCCACGCTGTTTGTGGGAGAGGGTCGCACGCGTGTCAGCGCGGCGGGGTGAGGGCCCCACGGCAGCCGGGGCCTCGGGCTCAATGACCGCTGCCGCGCCCAGGTTTGTACGTGCCCCAGGCCAGATCCTTCGGCCCGCGCGGGATGTGCTGCGGGCCGGTTCGGTGCGCCTGGGCCTCTGGATGACAGGGTGCGGTGCATCTGCTACGGCGCCATCCGGCGGAACGGATCGTTCATTGCTGTGCGGCACCCGATCCTGACGATCGACTCTTGAGCCCATACATCGCCTGACCTGATGGACCGCAGACGTATCGACATTGCACCGCCAAACATCCCCGGCTTCCGCGCCGTTCCGTTCACCGGTGTGATCTACGTGATGGCCGAGGCCTCCAAGCGCGGCTACGCCTACGGCCACCCCGACTGGTGCAACCTGGGCCAGGGGATGCCCGAAACCGGCCCCCTTCCCGGCGCGCCGCCGCGCATCCTGGAGGCGCCCATCAGCACGGCGGACCAGGAGTACGCGCCCGTCGCCGGCATCCCCGAGCTGCGCACCGCCGTCGCCGACCTGTACAACCACCTGTACCGTCAGGGCAAGGCGTCGCAATACACCGCCGACAACGTGTGCATCTGCGGCGGCGGCCGGCTGGGGCTCACCCGCACGGTCGCGGCGCTGGGGGAAATCAACCTGGGGCACTTCCTTCCCGACTACACGGCGTACGAGGAGCTGCTGAACGTCTTCCGCATGTTCACGGCGATCCCCATCCTGCTGGAAGGCACCGACGGCTACCGCTTCGACATGGGGCGGCTGGAGCGCGAGATCATGGGCCGCGGCCTTTCGGCACTGCTGCTCTCCAACCCGTCGAACCCCACGGGGCGCACCATCCGCGGGCTGGAATTGGCGTCGTGGGTAGAGGCGGCGCGGCGGCTGGAGTGCACGCTGCTGCTGGACGAGTTCTACTCGCACTACGCATGGTGCGCCTCGCCCGACGAGGACGGGCTCGTCTCGGCCGCCCGCTACGTGGACGACGTGGACAACGATCCGGTCGTCATCATGGACGGGCTGACCAAGAACTGGCGCTACCCCGGCTGGCGCACCACGTGGGTCGTGGGTCCCAAGGCGGTGATCGAGGCGGTGACGAGCGCGGGCTCGTTCCTGGACGGCGGCGGCAGCCGGCCCCTTCAGCGCGCCGCCGTCGGTCTGCTGGAGCCCGCGGCGGTGCGCGCCGAGACGGCCGCCATCCGCGGCGCCTTCCTTCGCAAGCGGCGCATTCTGCTCGACGGGCTGCGCGACGCCGGCATGCGGCTGGACGTGGAGCCCGAGGGGACGTTCTACATCTGGGCGGACCTGGCGGGCCTTCCCGAGCCGCTGAACGACGGGATGGACTTCTTCCAGGCCGCGCTTGAGGAAAAGGTGATCTGCGTCCCGGGCGAGTTCTTCGATATCAACCCTGGCAAGCGCCGCAGCGGCCGCGCATCGCGGTTCCGCACCTACGCGCGCTTTTCGTTC
>NZ_DATBNB010000832.1 GCF_036554565.1 Longimicrobium sp.
CACCCAGGTGCTGATGCGCCGCAGGTGGTCGCGCAGCTCGTACGCCGTCAGGTGAAGCAGGGTCGTCACGCCGCCCCCGCGTCCCGCGGCGTCGCGTCCGCCTCGCCATCCTCGACGACAGTCGCTGGAACGTCGGCTGGCACTTCAGCCGCCACCTCCGACACCACTTCGACCGGCACCGGCCGGGCGAGGCTCAACCCCCGCATCAGGGTGAAGTATACGTCCTTCAGGTCGGGCTCCACGGGGCGGAACGTCTCGTCGGGCGGGGCGTCGGCGAACACGTGCACCACGGTGCGACCGCCGACCAGCGTGGTGGAGATGACGGGATGCGCCTGCTCGAACGCGGCCAGCTCGTCGCGGGGCACCTCGCGGCTCCACACCCGCCCGCGGATGGCACGGACAGCCTCCGTCGGCTCGGCCTCCAGCAGGATGCGGCCGGACTGGATGACGGCCATCCGCTGGCACAGGTCGCTGACGTCTTCCACGATGTGCGTGGACAGGATTACAACCGCCTGCTCGCCCAGCTCGCTCAGCAGGTTCAGGAAGCGGACGCGCTCCGCGGGGTCCAGCCCGGCGGTGGGCTCGTCGACGATGATCAGCCGCGGGTTGCCGATGAGCGCCACGGCGATGCCGAAGCGCTGGCGCATGCCGCCCGAGAACCCGCCCAGCCGGCGGCCGCGCGCCTCCCACAGGTTGGTCTGCTCCAGGAGAGACTTCACCACGTCGCGCCGCTCGCCCGCGCGGGTGACGCCCTTCAGCAGGGCGAAGTGGCCCAGCAGCTCCTCGGCCGTGGCGCGGGGGTACAGGCCGAACTCCTGCGGCAGGTATCCCAGCGTGCGCCGCACCCCCTCCTTGTCAGACAGCACGTCCAGCTCGCCCAGCCGCGCCCGGCCCGAATCCGCCTCCTGGAGCGTAGCAAGGATGCGCATCAGCGTGCTCTTGCCGGCGCCGTTGGGGCCCAGCAGCCCGAACATGCCTCGCGGCACCGTGAGCGAAACGTCGCGCAGGGCGTGTACGCCGTTGGGATACGTCTTGGAAAGACGCTCGATCGTCAGGTCCACGAACTCTGGGTGGTGAGGGTTGGATCAGCGCGGCTGAGTCGGCGGCGGCGCGGGCGCGGGCGCGGGCGTAGCGGGACGCGTAGGATGTGCACGCCGCACCTGGAACGCGATCCCCGCCATCACCGACCTGACCGGCTGCCGGCCGGTGCGCACGCCTGGTCGATCGGGGTGGTACTTCTCGGCCGTGCCGAAGGCGCCAGTCACGTAGTAGTGCATCCCGTATGGCCCGCCGGTACGATACGCGACCGTGGGTGCCCAGTAGCGGGGCTCCACCTGCTCGTAGTTGTCGGCGAGCAGGATGGCGATCTGCCGCCGCCCCAGGATGGCGTACCCCTGGGTGGTGTACCAGCCGGATCCGTCAGGCTGCATGCGCCCCAACTGCACGTAGGCCATGACGTGAGTGCCCGCCGCGAGCACCCCCGCGCCCGCGTCGACCCCGAGCTGCGAGCCGGGGGCCTGCACGTACAGGTCCAGCTCCGACGACACGACCGGGGCTGAATACGTGAAACCCGCGCTGAAGCCAGGCGTGGAGTCGGTCGCCGTCCAGCCGTATCGCACCCCGGCTCCCAGCTGCGGAACCAGGATGCTCTCGCACGTTTCCGGGCCGCACAGCGACTTGCCCGCCCCCATCGTGATATAGCCCGTGATGCCTTGCTCCACGCGCGGACCGTGGGTCACGATGGGCGCGCACCCTGCGGCGCACGCCAGCAGCAGCGCGGAACACCATTTCATGTACATGTCGGCATCACCCGGAAATTATCGGCCGCCGGAACGGACCGAAACCGCTCGGCGGCGGCGTGAGCGCGAGGGGATCAGCGCGGCGGGCCGGGCGGCGGCGGCACGGGCGGAACGGGCCCCCGCACGGGGGGCAGGCTGCCGGCGGGCGCCGCCGACAGCACGTCGAACACGACGCCCATCAGCACCGCCCTCACCGGCTGGCGCTCCGTGCGCGTGTCCGGCTCATCGAGTTCGTGAAACGTTACGCGGGCCGAGCCGAACGCGCCCGAGGCGTAGACGTGCACTCCGTACCGGCCGCGCGTCCGGTACGCGATCGTCGGCGCCCAGTAGCGCGGCATCACCTCCTCGTAGGGCGGGTCCGGCAGGAAGGCGTCCGTCCTCTCGGTCAGCAAGGCAAAGCCCTGCGTTGTGTACCAGCCGGAACCGTCCGGCTGCATTCGCCCCACCTGCACGTAGGGCATCACGTGCGTGCCCGCCGCCAGCACCCCCGCGCCCGCGTCCAGGGCCAGCCACGAAGCGGGCGCCTGCACGTACAGGTCCACCTCCGAAGACTCGACGCCGACGGAATACGTGAATGCCGCGCTCCAGCCGGGCGTGGAGTCGGTCGCAACCCGGCCGTAGCGGGCGCCGCCGCCCATCTGCGGAATCAGGTCCGTGTCGCAGGTTTCCTGGCTGCACAACGACCGCGTGCTGCCCAGGGTCCCGAACAACGTAAGGCCCGGCTCCACGCGCGGGCCGTGGGTAACGACGGGCGCGCACGCGGCGGCGCACGCCAGCAGCACGATGGCTGAAAATCTCAGGATCACTTGGATATCGTCTGGGGTCAGCGCGGCAGGGCCGTCTGCGGCACCGGCGGGATGGAGCGTTGCGCAGGCGCGCGCGGAGGCACCGGCTGCACGTCGAATATGATCCCCATCATCACGATGCTCACCGGCTGGCGCGTGGTGGTGCGCGTTTCAGGCGTCTCCGCGGAATACCCCACGGCTTTCGCACTGCCGAAAGCCCCCGAGAGGTACACGTGAACGC
>NZ_DATBNB010000833.1 GCF_036554565.1 Longimicrobium sp.
CGACCGCGTCACCCCGATTCCGTCGCCGCTTCTGCGTGGACCGGATTCGCGCTAGCTGAACTTCAGAAACGTGCCGCTAGTCCGCGCGCGGCGGGTCGCCCACGCGGCGGCCCCGCCGCCGGACGGCGGGAACGTCGTCTACCTCCACCCGCAGCGGAAACGCCGCGTCCAGGATCATCTCCGACTCCCCCGGGTCGCGCCAGCCGCCCTCCACCGGGTCGTCCCAATCCACCTTGCTGCCGTCCGGGCGGTAGGGCTGCATCCAGTACATCCGCGTTCCCGTGCGGTCCCGCGCCTCGGCGATCAGCACCGGGTGGGGGCTGCCGTCCCAGTCCATCTGCGCCTCCATCGCCAGGAGCAGGCAGTCGGGCTTCCGGGTTTCCGCGTACTTCCGGATGGTCCCCGACAGGATCTCGGGCGAGGCCCCTCCCAGGTCCCCCGGAATGGGGATGGCGAGGGTGCGGAACTCCGGCGTGGCGTGCCCCGGTTTTTCGTGGACACTCCGGATGCGCGGCGGAACGTCTTCGCCGTCCATGGCCGCCCTGCCGATGTCGGACCTGACCTCGTCCAGGAAGCGCGTGGCCATTCCAAGCGTGCGCTCGAGCTGCTGGGTCCTGCTTCGCGACACGTACTACCCCCCGGCTTCGGTACCTTCTTTTTTCGGCGGCTTGGTGGCGCTCAGCGCCTCCCCCCGCGACGAGACCGGCACCCGTTCGCCTATGCAAACCCGGAGCCACCGGAGAAGGTTTGCGTAAAGATTGAGGGATCACCGGGCGCACCCGCCGCAAAGGGGCGCAGGCGCGCCGACGGGCGCCCCGGTGCACGGGCAAGTGGCTGGCAGTACGCGGAAAACGCGCCAGCGGGATGGGACGAGGGCAGCCTGCGCGCACGATCCGGCACCAACCGTGCGCCGTCCCCGGATACGCGGCTGCCCCGCGCTGCACGGGGCGGCGCGGGGCATTCGTGGTGCGGCAAAACGACCGATGAAATGTGGCGGATTCAGGATTTCGCCGCTTCCTCCACCGCGCGGCGAAGGCGGGTCCACACGGCGGTGCCGTAGCGCAGGAAGTTGGCCCGCTCGCCCGGCAGCTCGGCCAGCCAGGCCCAGGCCGGCTGGTGTCCCTTGCGCGTGTTGCAGGCCAGGCAGGCCGTCACCAGGTTGCCGGGCGAGTTGTCGCCCCCGCGGGCGCGGGGCTGCACGTGGTCCAGCGAAAGCTGCTCGGGGGGAAACAGGCCGGCGCAGTACACGCACCGGTTGCCGTCGCGGTTGAAGATGCGTTCCCGCAGGCTGGCGTCGTCCCTCATGCGGGGAGCACCTCGAATCCCCCCGCCTGAAGCGAGTCGATCACCTGGCGCAGGTGGTCGCGCCCGCGCAGTTCCAGCATCAGGTCGATCTCGGCCTCGGTCACCCAGAGGTCGGCCATGGCGCGGTTGTGGTCCAGCCGCAGCACGTTGGCGCCCGTCTCCGCCAGCCGCGCCGTCAGCGCCGCCAGGGCGCCCGGCCTGTCCTTCACCCGCACCCGCAGGGTGGCGCGCCTGCCGTCCTGCACCAGCCCCCGGTCGATGATGCGCGACATCAGCGTGACGT
The DNA here is from genome assembly GCF_036554565.1 of Longimicrobium sp. NCBI lineage: Bacteria > Pseudomonadati > Gemmatimonadota > Longimicrobiia > Longimicrobiales > Longimicrobiaceae > Longimicrobium > Longimicrobium sp. Next base: position 1,589 of record NZ_DATBNB010000833.1, read on the forward strand.
CGATGTTCCCCCCGCTCAGGATCATCACCACGTTCTTTCCCGCCACGTCCGGCACGTGCCCGCCCACCACCGCCGCCACCGTGGTGGCGCACGCCGCCTCGGCCACCGTCTTTTCGCGCTCCAGCAGCAGCAGCACCCCCGCGGCGATCTCCTCCTCGCTCACCACCACCAGCTCGTCGACGTAGCGCTCGATGTGGCCGAAGGTGTTCTCCCCGATCCTGCGCACGGCGATGCCCTCGGCGATGGTTTCCGCCGGGGGGATGGTCACCAGCTCGCCCGCCTCCCGGGAGCGCAGCGCGGCGGGAAGCGCCGACGACTCCACCCCCACCAGGCGCACGCCGGGGCGGGTTTCCTTGATGGCGGTGGCAATGCCGGAGATGATGCCGCCGCCGCCCACCGCGCACACCACCACGTCCACGTAGGGAACCTGCTCCAGCACCTCGAGCCCGATGGTGCCCTGCCCCGCGATGATCGCGGGGTCGTCGAAGGGATGGATCAGCGTCTGCCCCTCCTGCTCGCGGATGCGCAGGGCCTCGACCATCGCCTCGTCGTACACGGAGCCGTGCAGCACCACGCGCGCGCCGTACTTTTCCGTCGCCGACACCTTTACCAGCGGGGTGCGCTCGGGCATCACGATGGTGGCGGGAATCCCCAGCCGGGCCGCGTGGTAGGCCACTCCCTGCGCGTGGTTGCCGGCGCTGGCGGCGATCACGCCGCGGGCGCGGTCGCCCTCGGGCATCAGCAGCATGCGGTTCAGCGCGCCGCGCTCCTTGAAGCTACCGGTGCGCTGAAGGTTCTCGAACTTGAACCAGGCGCTCCCGCCGAACATCTCGCCGAAGGTTTCCGACGGCGTGCACGGGGTGAGCACCACCTGCCCGGCGATGCGCTCCCGCGCCTCGCGGATGTCCTGGAGCGTAACCATGGAAGCGCGCAAGATATGAGACAGAATGGACGGCCGGCGTTGCCGAAGTGAACGCGATGTGATAACCTCTCCGCGCGGCGGGGGCAAGCGGTCTCCGGCGCGGCCGCCTACGCGCTGATGGAAGCACAGGACACCCCTCACGTTCCCCATCCGCCGGAATTCGCCGCGGTCGCGCGCGCCCTCGCCACGCGCCCGCCGCCGGAGCCGCTGCCCGAGCTGGCGGTTCCGCGCGCCGCGGTGGCGCTGCTGCTGCGTCCGGGCGGCGAGGGGCTGGAGCTGCTGCTGATCCGCCGCGCCGAGCGCGAGGGAGACCCGTGGTCGGGGCACGTGGCGCTCCCCGGGGGCCGCGAGCAGCCGGAAGACCCGGCCCCGGAAGACACGGCGGCGCGCGAAACCCGCGAAGAGGTGGGGATCGACGTGCACGCGGGCGGGCGGCTGCTGGGCGCGCTGGAGCCGGTGTGGCCGCGCTCCGCGCGGGCGCCGAACATCCTGGTGCGCCCCTTCGTCTTCGGCGTGCCCGCCGGCACCCGGGCGGTGCCCAACGAAGAGGTAGACGCGGCGGTATGGGTCCCGCTCGCGGAGCTCCGCGCCCCGGGCGCCGTCACCGAGCACCTGCTGGAAATGGAGGGGATCGGGGCGATGCGGTTTCCGGCGCTGGGCACCCGCGGCTACGTGGTCTGGGGGCTCACCCACCGCATCGTTTCGGAGTTCCTGGCGCTGCCGCTGGAGTGACCGGCGGCGCGCCCGCACGAGAGATGCAGTAGCAGATCCTCTTCTCCGCCAGGATGGAGGGGAGACCACGGGAACGCGATGCCGCACGAAGCCGTTACGCTGAAGCTCACCACCCGCCAGGCCCAGGCGCTGCGGGCGCTGGCGGAGCTGGAAGACCTTCCTCCCGAGGTGTACGCGGCCGAGGTGCTGGCCAAGCACCTGTACCACGCCTACACCCCCGACGTGGCGCGGCGCGCGGCCGCAGCGGGCGGGGCGCCCGGCGGGGACACGCCCTGACCGGCACCGGATTCAACTCCCAGAGCACGTCCATGGAAGATACCTCGTTCGAGTTCCTGAAGCGCCTTCTCGACGCCCCCGGCCCGTCGGGCTTCGAGACGGCCGCCGCGCGCGTCTGGCGCGCCGAGGCCGAGGCGTTCGCCAAGAACGTCACCATCGACGTCGCCGGAAACTCGTACGCCACCATCAGCGGGGAGGGCGGCCCGCGGATCATGCTGGCGGGGCACGTCGACGAGATCGGCCTGATGGTGACGCACGTGGACGAAGAAGGCTTCCTGTACGTGGACGGCATCGGCGGGTGGGACCCGCAGGTGCTCGTCGGCCAGCGGATCCGCTTCCTCACGCGGATGGGCGACGTGGTGGGCGTGGTGGGCAAGAAGCCCATCCACCTGATCACGCCCGAGGAAAAGGAAAAGGCCGTCAAGCTCAGCGACCTGTGGGTAGACGTGGGCGCGCGCGACCGCGACGGCGCGGTGGCCAAGGGCATCCGCGTGGGCGACCCCGGCGTGGTGGACGCGGGGCTGATCGAGCTGGGCGACGGGCTGATCGCCAGCCGCGCGGTGGACAACCGCATCGGAGCGTACGTCGTGCTCGAGGTGCTCCGCGCACTCTCCACCGGTGATGGCGGCCAGGCGGAGGTGACGGCGGTAGCCACGGCGCAGGAGGAGATCGGCTACCACGGCGGCGGCGCGCGCACCTCGGCGTACAAGCTGGACCCGCAGATCGCCATCGTGGTAGACCTCACCTTCTCGACCGACGCGCCGGGGGTGGAAAAGAAGCAGGTGGGCGAGCACAAGCTGGGGAGCGGCCCCGTGCTGTCCCGCGGCTCCGCCATCCATCCCATCGTCTTCGAGCGCCTGGCGGCGCTGGCCGAGCAGGAGGGCATTCCCTACACCATCCAGGGAAGCCCGCGGATGACCTCCACCGACGCCGACGCCATCTACCTGCAGCGCGCCGGCGTGCCCACGGCGGTCGTGTCGATCCCCAACCGGTACATGCACTCGCCCAACGAGGTGGTGGACCTGGCGGACGTGGACGCGACGATTCGCCTGATCGCGGCGTTCTGCCGGTCGGTCACGGCCGAGGACGACTTCATACCGAGATGATAGTGCGTGAGTGCGTTAGTGCGTGAGTGCGGAAAAACGCCGGGACCAAGGTGAGCCGCGCACTTTCGCACTTTCGCACTTTCGCACTTTCGCACTTTCGCACTTTCGCACTTTCGCACTTACGCACTTTCGCACTAAAGCACTAACGCACTAACGAACTAACGCACTCACGCACTTTCCCCCGTGTACACCGTCGACGAAATCCTCATCCGCGCGCCCGTGGACGCGTGCTTCCGCGCGGGCGCGGACGTGGAGCGGTGGCCGGAGTGGCTTCCGCACTACCGCTGGGTGCGCTTCCAGCGGCGGGACGGCTTCGGCACGGGACGCGTGGAGATGGCGGCGCGCCGCGGGTTCGGGCCCCTGCCCTGGCCCGTGTGGTGGGTGTCGGAGATGCACCTGGATGCCGGGCGGCCCGCCGTCGTCTACCGG
>NZ_DATBNB010000834.1 GCF_036554565.1 Longimicrobium sp.
CGGGCCTGCTGGGTGTGGCCGGGCCTGCTGGGGCGAATGAATTCGCGGCAACGACCACACGATGTCCACCTTCGTGGACTGCATGCCTTGGCGTGCTGTCGGTGATCAGTGGCGCCCCGGCTCGGGGGTGTCTCGTGGTTCTCCCCCAATGAAAAGCCGGGCCCGGACGCGAAGGTCCGGGCCCGGCTTGGAGCGGCGCGTGAGGCGCCGGTCCGGATTACGGGGTGGTCGTGGTGCCCGCGGCGCCGGCGGCCGTGTCGGTGCCGGTCGTCGTGGTGCCCGCAGCGCCCCCGGCGGTGTCGGTGCCCGTGGCGGGCGCCGGCGTGGTCGCCATGGTGGTGTCGGTCGGCAGCGGCGTGGTCACCGGGGCCGCCTCGACGGTCGTGCCGGCAGCCGCGGTGTCGGTGGCCGCGGCGTCGCCGCCCTCACCGCCCTCGCCGCCGCACGCGGCAAGCGCCATCACGCCGAAGATCGCGATCAGCTTCTTCATGTCCGTATTCCTTGTCCGTCGTGAACAAAAAGGGGCCGCGCAACGATGCGCGGCCCCGGTACTCGTGCTGCTCAGTGCGCGGCCGTGTCCGTCGTGGCGGTCGCGGTGCCGGTCTGGGCCTGGCCCTGGGTGGTGTCCACCGTCGTGGTGGTGGTCGTGGTCACGGTGTCAGCCGCCGGGACGACCGTCGGGGTGGAGACCGTGTCGGTGCCCGGAACGACCGTGGTGGTGCTGTTGACGTCGGTGGCCTCGCCCTCGCCAGCCGCGTCGTCGCCGCCGCCGCAAGCCGCAAGCGCCATCAGGCCGAAAATCGCGATGAGCTTCTTCATGGTCGTGTGTCCTTGTCCGGTGTGGTTCATCAGCCGCCCCGCGTAGATGCTGGGCGGTGTCCTGCTCACTGCTGGGCGTCGCCCGTCACGCTGTCGCCCGTGGTGCCGCGGACCGCCGCCGCGCTGTCCACCACGGTTCCCTGCACCGCCGCCGAGTCCGCGGGCGCCGGCGTTACGGCCGGGGCCTCGCTGGTGGCGGGGATCGAGGTGGTGTCTTCTACCACCGCGCCCGCTTCGTTGCCCCCGCCGCAGGCGGCGAGCGCCACCAGCGCCAGGGAAGCGATCACCTTGTTCATGGTCACTGCGCCGCCGCCGAGTCGGTGCCGGCCGCGTGGCCGGAGTCCGCGTGCGCCGTGCTGTCCATCGGCGCGGGCGTGGTCGTGGCCGAGGTGCTGTCCATCGGCAGCGGGGCCGCCTGGGTGGCCGCAGCCGCCGAATCCACTCCCTGGATGGTGGCGCCCGTGGCCGTCGAATCGGCCCCGGCCGCGGCGTCCTCGCCGGCGTCGCCGCCGCAGGCCGCCAGCACCGCCACCATCACCATCGGGAAAATGCGCTTGATCATCCGCCGCTCCTCACTTCCAGAATCCATCCGCGCGGCCTTCACGCGGTCGGGCCAGGAAATGGCAACGGATATGCCGAACGCCGGGTACCGGGCCAAGGTGGCGCAAATCCGCGCCACGCCTTAGTTTTCGGGCACTCGGCACCCCGCGGCCCACCGTTCGCGGACCGCACCGAACCGGTCCGCCGCCGTTCAGTGAACACCGCGCGGTGTTCAGTGAACACACGGGACGGGTGCCGCACCGAACGAACGGGACCACATGCGAGGGCTTCCGCTCCGTGCCAAGATCTTCTTTCTCTTCGCCGCCACGTCGCTGCTGATCGTGGTGCCGGCCCTGCTGCTGATCGCGCGGGCCGTGGAGCGGGGCGTGTACGAACGTGCGCGCGACGACCTGGACGGCGCCATGCTCTCGGTGCAGCAGGCGTGGGACACCCACGACCTGCTGCTGGCCGAGGCGGCGCGCGCCCGCGCGTTCGACGTGGACCTGGCGCGCGCCTGGCAGGCGGGCAACGTGCGCAAGGTGCAGCGAATCATCCAGCAGGGGCTGGAAAAAGACGTCGCCTTCATCGTCGACAGCACGGGCCGCTTCATCCTGGGGCCCGAGGTGGATGCGGGGGTCGTGGCCGGCGCGGGGCAGGGGCGTACGACGATCGCCTTTCCCGCCAAGGGCGACCCAGTGCGCTTCGCCCTGGAAGAGGTGCGGGCCGACACCGTTCTCCTGGGACGCGTGGGCGTGGGCACCCGCGTGAGCGCGGCCAGCCTGAAAAAGCTGAACCGCACCACCGAGGTGGTGCTGCTGGTGGGCGACTCGCTGATCGGCACCACCCTTTCCGACACGGCCGAGGCGGCGCTGAGCCGCACCGAGCTGCTGGCGCTCAAGGGGAGCGCGGCCCCGGTACCGCGCCAGATCTACGCGGGGCAGGCGTACATGGCGCGCCCGCTGAACCTGGCGTCGCGCGGGCTGCCGGCCACCGCCATCCTGCTGCGCCCCATCACCCAGGAATTGCAAGTGGCGTCGGCCATCAAGAGCTCGCTGTGGGGGATCGGGTTCGCGGCGCTGGTGCTGGCGCTGGTGCTGGCGGCGGTAATCGCCCGCATCGTCGCGCGCCCCACGCAGGCGCTGGCCGAGGCGTCGGCGCGAATGGCGCGGGGCGACTTCGCGGCGCCGCTGCCGCGGGCGGGCACGGACGAAATCGGCCAGCTGGCGCGCGCGTTCGGCGAGATGCGCCGGGCCATCGCCGACCGCGAGGGGCGGCTGCGGAGCGCGCAGGCGGAGATGATCCACCGCGAAAAGCTGGCGGCCATGGGGCGCCTGGTCGCGCAGCTTTCGCACGAGATCAACAACCCCATCTACAACATCCAGAACTGCCTGGAGGCGCTGGAGCGGCGCGGTGACCCGAACGATCCCAACCGCGAGTTCCTGACGCTGGCGCAGGAGGAGCTTTCGCGGATGGCGTCGCTCACCCGGCGGCTGCTGGACCAGAGCCGCCCCCAATCCGACGCCAGCTCGCTGCTGAACCTGAACGCGTTGGTGACCCGCGTGCTCACCCTGGCGGGGCCGGAGATCAAGGCACGGGGGGTGGAGCTGCGGGCGGAGCTGGCGCCGGACCTGCCGAACGTGGTGGCGCACCCCGAGGCCATCCAGCAGGTGCTGGCGAACCTGGTGGCCAACGCCAGCGACGCCATGCCGGGGGGCGGCCGGCTGCGGGTGTCCACGCGGGCGGTGGACGAGGCCGTGGAGGTGGTGGTGGAGGACACGGGTCAGGGGATCGCGGAGCGGGACCTTCCGCACATCTTCGAGGCGTTCTATACCACCAAGCCGGCGGTGACGGGAATCGGGCTGGGGTTGTTCGTGTCGGAGGGGATCATCCGCGGCCACCGCGGGCGCATCGACGTGGAAAGCACGCCGGGGCAGGGCAGCCGCTTCATCGTGCGCCTGCCGCGCGAAACGCTCGACGAGTCGCTGTCGGACGCCCACCAGGACGCGGCGGCGGAGGCACGCGAGACGGCGGGAGTGTAGGCCGCGCACCGGAGCCCTGTCATCCAGAGGCCCAGGCGCACGGCACCGTCCCGCAGCAGAGACGTCGCGGGCCGAAGGATCTTGCCGCGGAAGAGTACAGGCCTGGGCGCGGCAGCGGTCACGGCAACCGAGGCCTCGGCTGCCGTGTGGCCCTCACCCCGCCGCGCTGACACGCGTGCGACCCTCTCCCACAAACAGCGTGGGAGAGGGGGTACACTTCAGGTCTGGCGTGCGTCGGGGGGGGCCAAGTGGCGGCGACCTCGGCCCCGCTGGGGCGACTGAAGTCGCGGCAACAACGGCCCAAACTCCGCCTTCGCGGACTGCATGCGCAGTCGAGTGCGCGGGGCAAGCCGAAGCGCGATTCAGGTCTCCCCCTCCCCTGCGCTGCGGGGGACGGGGGCCGGGGGGAGGGGGCTCCCAGAGGTGCGCACGGCAGTCAGACGAACCTCGATGCGGTTCTCCCCTCTCCCGGCGCAGTTTGCCGGGGGAGGGGCCGGGGGAGGGGCCCGCCGCGGCATGCGACGCAGCCAGCCCTATCCGGCGTGAAGTTCCCCTCACTCCCGCGCAGTTTGCGGGGGAGAGGCCGGGAGAGGGGGGTCCAGACGCCCGCTACTTATCTACTTTTCGACGTTCGCGACTGTGGCAACATCCGAGACTCCGCGCATCCTCATCATCGACGACGACCGCGCGTTTCGCGTGGGGACGGGCGCACTGCTGTCCGACGAAGGCTATGCCGTGGAGGCCGTCGCCAGCGGCGACGAGGGCGTCGACCTGCTGCGCCACGAGCAGTTCGACATGGTGCTGCTGGACCTGCGGATGGAGGGCCGCACGGGGCTCTCGGTGCTCGAGGAGCTGCGCGGCTCCGGCAACGACGTTCCCGTGGTGATGCTCACCGGCTTCGCCACGGTGGATTCGGCCGTGGCGGCGCTGAAGCTGGGCGCCGACGACTACCTGACCAAGCCCTGCGACAACGCGCAGCTGCGGTCCAAGATCAAGTCCATCCTGGCCCGCCGCGAGCCCGTCCTGGGCGACGGCGCGGCGCGCATCGTCAGCACGGGAACGCGGATGAAGGAGGTTCTGCGCGCCATCTCGCGCGTGGCATCCACCGAATCCACCGTGCTGCTGCGCGGGGCGACGGGGACAGGCAAGGAGGTGATCGCCCGCGCCATCCACGAGGAAAGCCCGCGCCGCCATCGCCCGTACCAGGCGGTCAACTGCTCGGCGCTCTCGGAAGGGATCCTGGAGTCGGAGCTGTTCGGCCACGCGCGCGGCGCCTTCACCGGCGCGGTGAACGAGCGGAAGGGGCTGTTCGAGGAGGCGCACGGCGGCACCGTGTTCCTGGACGAAATCGGCGACGTGTCGCCCGGGATGCAGGCCAAGCTGCTGCGCGTGCTGCAGGAGCGCGAGGTGGTGAGGGTGGGCACGGCGCGGAGCGTGCCGGTGGACGTGCGGGTGATCGCGGCCACGCACCGCGACCTGGAGGCGATGGTGGAGGACGGGTCGTTCCGGAAGGACCTGTACTTTCGCCTGAAGGTGTTCCAGATCCGCGTTCCCGAGCTCAGGGACCGCCCCGAGGACATCCCGGCGCTGGTCGGCGCCGCGCTGGCGCGGTGGAACGAGCGGGTGGAGGCGCCGCGCCGCGTGCAGGGCGTGTCGGACGATGCGATGGCGCTCCTGGCGGCATACGACTGGCCGGGCAACGTCCGCGAGCTGATGGCAGCGATCGAGTACGCGTGCATCGTCTGCGAGGGCGGCCGGGTGATGCCGCACAACCTGCCTGAGGAGGTGCGCGAGGGCGCGTCCACCTTCCCGACGGCGAACGGGGGCGACGGGCGCAAGCACGAGTACGCGCGCCACGTGGAGCCGGTGCGGCGGTACCAGGCGCCCGACGCGGATTCGGAGCGCGAGGCGATCCTGCAGGCGCTGGAGCAGGCCGACGGCAACCGCACCAAGGCCGCAGCGGCGCTGGGGATGGGCCGCACCACGCTCTGGCAGAAGCTGAAGGAGTACGGGCTGTAGAGGGCGCGCGGGCGGGGTTGAGGCGCACGGAGGCAGGCCCGGTGCTCGGGCCGGCGCCCCCCATCCCCAGCCCTTCCCCGGCAAACTGCGCGGGGGAAGGGAGCCAGTGCCATGCGCTGCGGCGGGTCTTGGAGGCCGGACCCTGCACGCCACCAACGGACCGCACCGGGCTGACGCCTCTCCCCCATGCAGTTTATGGGGGAGAGGTTGGGAGAGGTGGGCGGCTGAGGCACGCGCCGTGTCCAGCCTCATCCGGCAGGACCTTTTTACCACGACTTTCATCGAACCGATGACCGAACCGACCGAACTCACCCGGCGCGGCTTCGCCAAGGCGGCCGTGGCCGCCGTGGCCGTGCCCATCCTGGCGCCGCTCGCCGCGTGCACCACCACGCCGCCGC
>NZ_DATBNB010000835.1 GCF_036554565.1 Longimicrobium sp.
GCATTTCTCCTTGTAGAACTGGCAGTTGAAGCCGCGATCGGACTCGATCTTCCGCTTCAGCTTTTCCAGTCCCTCGTCGTCGCCCTCCAGGGGAAGGGTGAAGCCGGGGAAGGCGGGGGGACCCGTGGGCGGCCTCATCGCAGCACGCTCTCCACCAGCTCCAAGTTGGTGCGCACGACGGAGTTCTGGGGATTGATCTCCAGCGCCTTGCGCCAGAGCTCCACCGCCTGCTGCCGCTCCATCCGCTTGTAGTGGATGTTGCCCATGCGAAAGTACACGTCGTCGCCCAGGCGCGGGTTCAGCCGCGCGGCCCGCCCGTAGCACTCGGCCGCGTCGTCGTACGCGCCGCGGCGGTACAGGGCGTCGCCCAGCGCCTTGTGCGCCTGCGGCAGCTCGCGGTCCTCGTCCGCCGCGCGGCGGTACATGGCCTCGGCCTTTTCCCAGTTTCCCTTGCGCTCGTACACGCTGCCCAGGTGCAGGTACACCGGCGCGGCGTGGGGATGCTGGGCAATGGCCTCCTCGCCCAGGCGGATGGCCGCGTCGGGCGCGCCGGCCGCGGCCTCGGCCAGCACGGCGAAGGCGTAGTACGCGGGTGGCACGCGCTTCCCCTCCATCACCCGGCGGTACTCGCGGAACGCCTCGGCCGCCTCGTGCGCCTCGCCCGCCTTCAGCAGCAGCACGGCGCGCGAAAGCAGCACCTGCGGCCGCTTCGGCGCCAGCTTCAGCGCCTCGTCGGCCGCCAGGCGCGCGTCGGCCACGCGGCCCAGCCGCTCCAGCGCCAGCGACATCGAGTGGAACACCGTGGCGCGCGGCCCGCCGATCTCCACCACCTCGCGGAGATAGCGGAGCGCGAAGCGGTCGTCGCCCTTGCGCAGGCCGATCAGCGCCAGGTGAAAGCGCGCGTCCACGTTGCGGGGCTGAAGCTCGGCCACGCGGCGGAATTCGCGCGTGGCCTCGTCGTACATGGCCGTGCGGTAGAAGGCCACGCCCAGGTTGCGGTGCTCGTCGATGCGCGCCTGCGGAACCTCCTTCACCTGCGCCTGCCGCCGCCCGACGGGATGCGCGATGCCGGCCTGGATGTAGCCGAACAGCGCCTTGCCCACGTCGAACTCCACCATCCCGGACTCCTCGATCAGCTCCTGCACGCTGCGCCGCCCGTCGATCAGCGGCAAGATCTTCCGCTGGTCGTCGGAAAGCTCCAGCGACGCCAGGGGCTTGCTGCGGTCGATCTCGAACACCAGGTCCAGCGAGGGGATCTTCTTTTCGATCAGGCTCCACTCGTCGATCCGGCGGGCGCCCTCCAGCAGCAGGTTCTCGGGGTTGATGGACACCAGCATGGCGCCCTCTTCCGGGCGCTGCTCCGGCTCGAAGCTGAACGTGCCCTGCGTCCAGGTGAAGAGGAAGTAGACGGCCTCCTCGATCTGGATGCGGATGTACTGCTCCAGCTGCTCGCGGGTGATGGCGCCGCGGCGGATGAGCAGCTCGCCCAGGCGAACGCCCGGGTGCCGGGGCTGTTCCTCGATGGCGGCGTCCAGGTCCACGGGCTTCAGCAGCCCGTTCTTCACCAGCAGGTCGCCCAGCCGGTCGCGCCGGTTGACGATGGAGGCGTAGGTGATGCGGCCGCGCTCGAAGAACACGTAGCCGAAGTTGCTGCGGTCCGTCAGCGCCAGGCAGCCGGTCTTCTGGCCCATGGCCAGCAGCTGCAGCACGTCGGGAAGGCTGGCCTCCTTCAGGTTGCCCTTGATCGCCATCTCAGGCCAGCTCCTCGATCAGGCGGTCGTCCAGGGCAAGCCAGTCCAGCACGGCCTTTTCGGCGTTGAAGTACCAGCGGTCCACCTGGGGCCGGGCCTTGGCCTCTTCCTCGGCCTTGCGCTCGGCGGCGGCGCGGGCGCTCACCAGC
>NZ_DATBNB010000836.1 GCF_036554565.1 Longimicrobium sp.
CTGGGCGCGGTGGGCTTTCAGCTGCTGTCTGGCGACCGCCCGTTCACCGAGATCGACCGCAGCCGCATGGGCGCGGGCATGGACGTGCCCACGCCCTCGCTGCGCGCCCGCAACCCGGGGGTGCCGGACGAGGTGGAGTCCATCATCCGCCGCGCCCTGGCCTCCAACCCGGCGGACCGCTTTCCCCACGCGGGCGCCATGGCCGACGCCCTCGAGGGCCCGCTGCGGCGCGTGGGCGAAACGCCCGCCGCCGCCCTCCTTCCCGGCGCGGGCGCGCTTGCGATGGACGACGACCGCACCATGCTCGACGGGGTGCCGATGGACGACGACCGCACCATGGTCGCGGGCATCGGCGGGGGGATGGCGGACGCGGACCGCACCATGATGGCGCCGCCGCGGCATGGCGCCATCCCCCGCCCCGAGCCCACACCCGAGCCGGGGTACACGCAGCCCGTGATCAACCGGCCCCGCGGCCGCCCCGCCGCCGAGCCCGCCGCGCGCCGCGGCGTGCATCCGCTGGTCTGGGTGCTGCTGGTGGCGGTGCTGGGGGCGGCCGCGTTCTTCGCGCTGTCGGGTGGCGGCGGAGGCGGCGACCGCCCGCTGGCCGCGGACAGCATCCAGGGCGACAGCGTCCGGCCGGATTCGGTGGACTCCACCGATCCGCTGGCCATGAGCCTGGAGGCGCAGCGGCACTACCGCATCGGCCAGTTCGATTCGTCGCTGGTGTACGCGCAGCGGGCGATGGAATTGGCACCCGACGGCGTGCAGGGTGCCCAGTACCGCGACCAAGCCGCCGCCGCGCTCATTCGCCTGGGGCGCTACGCCGACGCGGTGCCCCTGCTGGAGAGCGCCATCCGCATGGACCGGCGGTTCGACCTGCCGTACAGCCACCTTGCCGAGGCGCGCCTGCGGATGGCCGACACGCTGAACGCCATCAAGGCGCTGGAAGGCTTCATCGAGGTCACCCAGGCGGGCGGGGAGCGCGACCAAGCCAGCGCGCTGCTGGAACAGCTGAAGCAGGCTTCCACCGCGCAGGTGCAGCCAGTGCCGGGGCCGCTCGACACGGTGCCGTCCATCCCGTTTCCGGATCCGCCGCAGCCCCAGCCGCAGCCCGACACGGGGCGCACCCGGCCGGCGCCGCGCGATACCATCATCATCCGGGACCCGGGCTGACGGTGCAGCACCTCGTCGCCCTTCGCGGCGCGGGGCGGGTGGAGCTCGCCGCCTACGGGCTGGCGGACGCGGAGCACCAGGTAGAGAAGGAGCTCCGCGCCCTCTGGCCCGAGGCCACCATCGCCGTGCTGGACGTGGCGCGTTCGGAGGGCGGCTCGCGGATTGTGGAGGAGTTCCGCATCCGCTACCGCGTGCAGGGCACCGTAGCCGTCACCGCAGACACGGAGGACGAGGCGCGCAAGTCGGCGCTCCGCGTTCTGCGCCAGCGTTTTACCGGCTCTCGCTTCGAACTCGTCACCTGGGACGTCGTCCCGTCCGCCGCCGCATGATCCCCATCTCCGTCGCGCCGATGACCCTCCGCCAATTCGCTCCCCTCGCCCTGCTGGCAGTCGCCGCTGGCTGCGCGCCCCCTCGGTCGACGGGTCCCGCACCGGCCGCCGGTCCGCTCACCCGGCCGGAGCGCAGCGGCTACGCGCAGACCTCCAGCTACGCGGACGTCGTCGGCTTTCTGGATTCGCTGCGGATGCGCGGTGCCGCGATCCACGTGGATACGCTGGGTACGTCCACGGAGGGGCGCGTGATCCCGTACGTGGTCGCGTCGCGTCCGCTGGTGCGCACCGCGGAGGAGGCGCGGCGCCTCGGCCGGCCCGTGGTCTATCTGCAGGGCAACATCCACGCGGGCGAGGTGGAGGGGAAGGAAGCGCTGCAGGCCCTGCTGCGCGACCTGACGCTATCGGCCCGGCCCAACGTGCTGGATTCGCTGGTGCTGGTGGTGGTGCCCATCTACAACGCCGACGGCAACGAGGCGATGGGCCCGCAGGAACGCCAGCGCTCGGAGCAGAACGGCCCGGCGATGGTGGGCCAGCGCCCGAACGCGCAGGGGCTGGACCTGAACCGCGACTACATCAAGGCCGAGGCGCCGGAAACGCGCGGCGCGCTGGCGCTGTTCCGCGAGTGGGCGCCGGAGCTGATCGTGGACCTGCACACGACCGACGGCAGCTACCACGGCTACGCGCTGACCTACTCGCCGTCGCTGAACCCGGCGTCGGGCGCGGCGGCGGCGTACACGCGCGACCGCCTGCTTCCGGAGCTGCGCCGCCGCGTCCGTGAGCGCCGCAGCTATGAGACGTTCGATTACGGCAACTTCTCCCTGCGGTATGGCGCGGACGTCAACACCGACAGCACGCGCGAGGGATGGTTCTCGTACGACCACCGCCCCCGCTTCGGGACGAACTACTACGGGCTACGCGGCGGATTGTCGGTGCTGGGCGAGGCCTTTTCGCACGACCCGTTCGACCGGCGCATCAAGTCGACGTACGCCTTCGTCTCCGAACTCCTGTCGCTCGTCGCGGAACGCTCCGGCGAGGTGATGGCGGTGACGGGAGAGGCGCCCGCCGGTGCGACGGTGCCCGTGCGCAGCGAACTGACGCGGTCGCCGTACATGGGCGAGGTGCTGGCCGAGATCCTGGAAAGCGATCCCGACTCCGTCCCGGACGAGCCGGGCGTGCACCCCGGCATCCGGCGCACGGGCCGCTTCCGCACGCTGCGCATGCCCGTGTACGACCGCTTCGATCCCACGCTGCAGCGCACCCCGCCCGCCGCGTATCTTCTGGACGCGGCGCAGACGGAGGCCGTCGCCCTGCTGCGCCGGCACGGCATCATGGTCGAAACGCTATCGGCCGGACGGCGGGTGCGCGGCCGGGCGTTCGTGGTGGATTCCGTCGCCCGTGCGCCCCGCCCCTTCCAGGGGCACAACGAGTTGAGCGTCCGCGGGCGATGGCAGCCGGTGGAGCGGACGGCGCCCGCGGGATCGTTCCTCGTCTCGACCACCCAGCCGCTGGGCACGCTCGCCGTCTATCTGCTGGACCCCGAAAGCGACGACGGGCTGACGACCTGGAACTTCTTCGATCCATGGCTGCGCCCCGGCGCGGAGCATCCCGTGGTCGCGGTGGAGCGGTGAAGACCCGTGGCGCATCGTTGACGGTGCCGCGCCCCGCCGGTACGTTGGCCCGGTCCTGAGCCCGTAGCAGTCCCACCGATCGACGAAGAGGCCCGTGAGCAAGCTCGCCGTACTGATGATCACGGCGTTCGTCGACATGGTGGGGCTCCTGATGGTGATCCCGCTGCTGCCGTTCTTCGCCGAAGACCTGGGCGGCGGCGGCCTGTGGGTGGGCATCCTCGTCTCCGCCTTCTCCTTCGCCCAGCTCGTCAGCGCCCCGCTCTGGGGACGCGTCTCCGATCGCTACGGCCGGCGCCCAGCGCTCCTGGTGGGGCTGGGCGCGGCGGCCATCTCGTACGTCGTCTTCGCCTACGCCTCGTCGCTCTGGCTGCTCCTGCTCTCGCGCCTGGTCCAGGGCGCGGGCGGCGGCACCGTGGGCGTGGTGCAGGCGTACGTGGCGGACGCGACGGAGCCCAAGGACCGCGCCAAGAGCCTGGGATGGCTGAGCGCCGCCACCAACGCCGGCGTGGCCATCGGCCCGGTGATGGGCTCCGCCAGCCTGGGGTTCGGCCGCGCCACGCCGGGGCTGCTGGCGGCGGGGCTGTGCCTGGTGAACATGGCGTTCGCGTGGATGTTCCTCACCGAGTCGCACGTCGGCAGCGCGCGCGACGGGTCCGCGCGCAGGCCGGCGCGGTCGCGCGAAATGCTTCGCCACGTCATGGCCAACCCCACGCAGCCCGCCCCGCGGCTCATCTGGATCTACGCCGTGGGCATGGGCGCCTTCGCCGGGTTCACCTCCACGCTGGCCCTGTTCCTGTCCCACCACTTCGAGGTCACGGAACAGTCCATCGGCTACGTGTTCATGTGGACGGGCGTGGTTTCGGTGATCATCCGCGCGCTGCTGCTGGGCAGGATGGTGGATGCGCTCGGCGAGGCCCGCCTGGCGCGGCTGGGGCAGATGCTCCTTGGGGCCGGACTCTTCCTCCTCCCCCTCACCTGGCGCGTGGGCGGCAGGACGACGGTGAACCTGCCCGGCTCCGGGTGGCGCGGGGGATTGGACCCGCTGGCGCTGGTCGGCGGGCTCGTGGCCCTGCTCCTGGCCGCCGTCGCGTGGGGCACGCGCAGGGTGCGCGGCCCGGACCGGCTGAAGCTGCTGGCCTTCATCGCCGTCCCCGGCGCGGTGGCGATCTGGGCCGTCGTGCGCGGCGCGCCGGGTCCGCTGCGCATCGCCGTCCCCGCCGTGTATGAGCTGGAGTTCCGCCACGTGGTGCTGGTGATGGTGATCACGCTGATGCCGCTGGGGACGGCGTTCACCTTTCCCTGCGTAACGGCGCTGCTGTCTCAGGTGATCGACCCGCGGGAGCGCGGGGTGATGATGGGCGTACAGCAGAGCTTCGGCGGGGCGGCGCGCGTGCTGGCCCCGCTGTGGGCGGGGTGGGCGTGGGATCACGTGAACACCGCCGCACCTTTCTGGACGAGCGCCGTACTGGTGCTGGGGACGCTGTTCCTGACCTTCGGAATCCAGCCGACCCCGGCGCCGGTGGCCGCGCCCGCCGCGGATTGACCCCGGCGGGGACCGGAACCTGCGCGGGATGGAGTGTACCAGTGCCTATCCGGAAATCAGGTACAATGCCGAAGCCGCCACGGACGGGACACGGCCCCCATTAGAGGTTGAACCACCATGCACGTCTATCTGCGGGAAGAGCCCATCGAGCTGGAGATGAAGGAAGTGGAGGCCGAGGGGCTGGTTTCCGACGACTCGGGGCTGATTCCCATGGCGTTCTTCGCCCAGGGCAACGATCGCCCGTCGTTCCGCGCCTTTCTGCCCCCGGAAACGGTGAACATCCTTCACCAGGTGATCACCGGCCCCGTGCGGCTGGGGCTGATGGCCGAGGAGCCGGAAGACCCGTCGCAGGAGATCCAGGCGATGGTGGGGCTGACCATCCCCGTCGAGGCGCTGCCCGAGGGGATGGTGCCGAACGAGATCGAGGACGCCGAGCCCAGCCTGGAGCCGTGGCAGCAGGGGGGCGAGGCGTGGCAGTCGGATTCGTGGAAGGGCGACAACGACGACGACGACACGCCGCGCACCATCCTGCTGGCCTTCGCCCCCCTGGTGCGCATCGCCCGCCGCCGCCCCGACGACTTCGCCGAGGAATTGGCCGACCTGCTGGAAAGCGCCCTCGCCGGCTCGACGAAGCCCTCGCTGGAGGCACGCGTGGACCGGATGCTCGGGCTCTGAAGCACGAGTGGAACGGATGCGAAGAAGCCCTCTCCCGGAACCCGGGAGAGGGCTTCTTCGTCCCATCCCACCCTTCCGTCGCACTCGGCGGCGCGCGCGTGTCATCCCGATGGAGCGACCTCCCGATACCCTGCCCAAGCAACGAACTCCGCAGCGACTGAGGGATCCGCCACACACCGCGCGCTCTCCATCGGCAGACACGGGATGCGCCGAAGCCTGTTCGTCTGTTTTCTCGATCGCGAGAACGGCATTGACTTCGGTGAGACGGACGGAGCGGGGCGTTTCCTGAAATGCGTGGCGGAGCCCTCAGTCGCTGCCGTCCACGATGTGCGGGCTGGGTTGGCCGTGGCCGCTCCATCGGGATGACATCGCGCATGGCCCGGCGTGCGTGCAGGCGACGTCTGCGCCCTCTCAGAACTCGGAGTGCGCGCCTGTCATCCCGATGGAGCGACCTCGCGATCCCCTGCCCGGGCGACGAACTCCGCAGCGACTGAGGGAATCCGCCACACACCTTCGGCCGTGCACCGGCCGGTCCCGCGCGCCGGACCTGCCGTGCGGAGTTGGGACGCGCCACACCGACCTCCCACACACCCAGGCAAGCCAGTCCGCGCAGGCGGACTTCGTGTGTTTGTTGCAGCGACTTCAGTCGCCCGTGCCGGGTCGGCTATGCAGCCGGGCAGCCCAAGTCGGCCCAACGGAACCGGCCCTCCCCCGATCACGTCGGGAGAGGGCCGGCTTCACATCGGATGCTCGCGAGATCTACTGGCCGGTGCCCAGGATCTGCTGGGCGCGCGCGAACTCGGCCACCGCGCGGGCGATCTGCGGGTCCAGCGCCGCGTCCACGCGGTAGAACCCTGCGCTCCCCCAGCGGGTACCGGCGATCTGGCGCAGCAGCATGCGCTCCAGCGCGCGGTCGGCCTCGTCGCCGGCGGGAAGCTTGTGCCCCTGCTGGCCGGCAAAGGCGCGGAACGAGGCCAGGGCCCCCGCGGGAAGCCGGGGGTTGGCGGCCAGCGCGGCGGCGGTGGTGAAGGCGCCGGCGTTCTCCGTCAGGTACCCGCCGATCCAGCGCGTGTGCACCGCCGTTTCCGCCAGGCGCGAAAGCCACGCCGGCGCGGCCTCCGGCTCATCCAGCACCACGTCGGGATAGATGCCGCCGCCGCCATACACCTTGCGGCCCCCGGCCGTGCTGCACGACGGCAGCCCCGCCGTGTCGCGCTCCGCGCGCGCCATCCGGTAGTAGTCGGCGGCGCGCACCTCGCGGTACTGCCGCTGCACCACGCGCCCGCACGGCGTCTTGATGTGGCCGATCACCAGCATCATCATCGAGCCGTCGGAAAGCGGAAAGCCCTGCATCATCAGCGCCTTGCCGAAGGTGGGGCGGCCCACGATCAGCGCGCGGTCGTGGTCCTGCAACGCGCCCGACACCAGCTCCGAGGCGCTGGCCGTTCCCTCGTCCACCAGCACCACGATGGGGTACTGGCGCTCGCGCCGGAAGAGCGAGCGCCGCACCACCACGCTGTCGTGCACCTCGGCCTTGCGGCCCTCCGACATGTACACCGTGGCCCCGGCGGGAAGGAACATTCCCGCAATGCCCGCCGCCTCGCTCACCAGGCCGCCGCCGTTGCCGCGCAGGTCCAGCAGCAGCCGCTGCATCCCTTGCCCCTCCAGCCGCCCCAGCGCCGCGCGCAGGTCCTCGGCCGCGCGCTCATTGGAAAAGGTGGTCAGGCGCACGTACCCCGTCTGCGGGTCCAGCATCTCCGCCACCGGAACCGCCGTCTCGTCGTCGCCCCGCTCGCGGCGGACGGCGCGGTCCAGGCTCACCCGCGTGCCGTCGGAGCGCTCCCGCTCGAAGCGCAGGTTCACCGACGAGCCCCGCGCGCCGGCCAGGAAGACGTCGAGCTCCAT
>NZ_DATBNB010000837.1 GCF_036554565.1 Longimicrobium sp.
TAGCGCAGGAAGCGCCCGATCTGCTCGCGCCCGTACTCCTTTTCCATCACCATCAGCGCGCTGTACTCGGCCAGCGTTTCGCTGAGCATGGCCGAGCCCTGCACGTGCGCGCCCACCGCCTGGTGACCCCACCACTGGTGCGCCACCTCGTGCGCGGTGACGAAGTACGGGTAGTCGATGTCGTCCGCCTCCACGTCGGCGATGAAGCCGATGCCCTCGCTGTACGGAATGGTGCCCGCGAACGACTGCGCGTAGTCGCCGTAGCGCGGAAACTCCACGATCCGCACCTGCCGGTGCTGGTATGGGCCGAACTCGCGCGTGAAGTAGTCGAGCGACGCCTTCACCGAGCGGATCATCCGCGCCACGTTGTACTCGTGCCCGGGATGGTGGAACACCTCGATGTCCACGCCCTTCCACCGGTCGCGCCGTACCGTGAAGCGCGCGGAGAGGAACGAGTAGAAGTTCAGCATCGGCGCTTCCATCTCGTACCGGAAGAACCGGCGCCCGTCCCGCCGCCACTCGCGCACCAGCCGCCCCGGCGCGATCGCCACCTGGTCGGGCGAGGTGGAGACGGTCGCGGCAAACTTGATCCAGTCGGCGTCGCGCGACAGGTCGTTGCGCATCAGCGCGCGCGGATCGCCGATCGCCGGCACGCGCGGGCGCTCGGACAGGCCGTGCCGCTCGCGCGCGCCCTCGTCCTGCAGCTCGCCCTCCGGGTTGTAGCCGATCCCCGGCAGCCACTGGTTGTCGAAGAAGGTGCCGTTCTGCACCACGGGATGGAACGAGGGCTCGTCCGCAAACCCGCGCGTCACGAACCGCAGGGTGAAGCGCAGCTCCGTCGAGTCGCCCGGGGCCAGGGGGCGCGCGAGGCGAAAGGCGTGGTACCCCTTCTTCTTGTCGCGGATGATGGGCTGCGCCGGCGCGCCCAGTTCCAGCCGGTCGACCGTGATGGTGTTCACGATGTCGACGTGCACCTGGTCGATGGGACGCCCGGCGCGGTTCACCAGCCGGTACACGCCACGGATGGCCAGGTCGCGCGACGCGGGATGGATGTCCACCTCCAGCCGCACGTCGGTGATGCGCGGCTGCGGAAGCGCCTCGAACTTCTTGTACTGCTTTTCGTACAGCGCCTGGATCCGCTCGGCATCCTCCTCCGTCTCCCACTCGTTCAGCACGGTGGTGTTGTGGACGATGAAGCCGCCCGTCCCCAGAACCAGCGCGAACGCCGACGCGGCGGCGGCCAGCACGGGCCGCTTCGCGCGGGCGCGGGCCATCTTCATCCGCCATCCCCCGCCCTGCTCCTGCCCCCGCACCCAGAGCAGGTTGCTGGCGATGGCCATCAGCACGGCCACGCCGCCCCAGAAGGCGGTGTACCACGCCCACGGCCGCAGCGTGTGGCCGTAGCCGTTCATGTCCGAGTAGAGCGTCTCCGGCGAGGCCGAGTAGTGAAACAGGTTGTGCGAAAGGCTGGTGGAGTACAGGTACGGGCTCAGCACGAAGTACAGAATGACGATCAGGTGCCCTACGTACTTGTGGTTCGCCAGCGACTGCACCGTCATGGCGAACACGATCCACAGTACGAAATACGGCAGGCGAATCCCGAACAGTTCGCGCAGGTACAGCCCCGGCTCCATCCGGAAGTAGCCGGAGGCCGCCTGGATCAGCATGCCCGTCAGCATGCTGGCGAACAGGAGGACGGCCACCATTGCCGCCAGCGCCAGCGCCTTGCCGGCGAAGGGCACCCAGTTGGGCACGGGCATGGAATCGTGGATCTGCGCAGTCCGTGCCTCGCGCTCTTCCCACACCAGCTCGCCCGCGTACACGGCCACGATCACGATGATGAACAGCATGAACGAGCCGCTGACCATCTCCAGCATCATGTACGTGACGGGGTGCGGCTCCACGCCGTAGATGGTGCCGCGCTGGCCGCCCATCACCAGCCCCAGCGCCACGCACATCCCGGCCAGGAGCCAGAACCAGACACCGCGCACCATCCGCAGGAACGACGCGTGCGCCACCCCGCCCACCTGCGCCGACCGCGCCGCGGACCCGAAGGAGCGATGGGGCTGAGGAAGCGTCAGCCGCGCCGCCAGCGACGGAGCCTGCGTCGGCTCCGCGGGCAGCCGTCCGCCCGATTCGCTGGCGAACTGCGCGAAGCGGAACCGGGCGATGCCGTAGGCCAGGATCGCTCCGCCCACCGCCATCCACAGCACCCGGTTCAGCAGCAGCGCGTCGGTCAGCGGCAGGGGCATGCCGTTGGATTCCGCCACCGTCCAGTAGCGCATGGCCCAGTTCAGCGGCGCCAGGCCGAACGGGTCGGAAAGCTGGGTGAACCAGTCGAAGTCCAGGCCGTCTACGAACACGCGCGAGATGCTCCACCCCAGCAGCAGCGCCAGCCCGCCCACCTGAACCGCCACGAACTTGCGGCTGAGCGCGCCCATCACCAGGAACAGCGCCGACGTGGCCAGCACGTTGGGAATGACGATCAGCGCGAAGGGCAGCGCGTACGCCCCGGCCCCGTACGAGGCGATGCGGTCCGGGTCGGCGAAGGGCAGCGAGGCGGCCGTGGCCGCGCCGAGCGGTATCCCCAGCAGCACCAGCAGGTTGGCGATCACCGCGCCCAGGTAGCGGGCACCCAGGTAGGCCGGCTTGGGGACGGGCGTCGTAAAGAAGAGCGGGTGGATGCCCGCCTGGAAGTCGCGGTGCGCGGCGTGCCCGGCCAGCGCCGCCGTCACGGGCACCGCCAGCACCGAAAAGATGGAGGTAAGGTTGGCGATGCGGCTGGGTGAGTTGGCGATGGTGACGGGCGAGCCCAGGTCGAAATCGGCCCACACCCCCGCCGCCGCGGCCATCAACACGAAGCCGAGGATGAAGAAGACGGCGAAGTACAC
>NZ_DATBNB010000838.1 GCF_036554565.1 Longimicrobium sp.
GCCGTGGCGGCCTGACTAAGAAGTCCGGCTTGCGTCGTATAGTTAAGTCGAAGCGTTTTCTCGTCTACGCCCTGCAGCGCTTCGCTGAACCGGTTCAAAGCGGCGCGACTCCGCTCTGCCGCTTCCTCGATTTCCGCCGCCATCGCGCGCGCGCGGCGTCCGGTATTCAGGAATCCCAGCGACCACGCAGCCAGCGCGATTGTCACAGCAAGCCCAATCGGGCCGCCGAAGAACGCCAGCGCCCCCTTGAGCGCCGTCATGGAAGCCGAGGCTACGCGGGAGGCCACCGTCATGCGGGCCATGGCTGCCGTCTGCGCGTTGGTGGCGACGGCGAGACGGGCCGTGGCGGCCGTAGCCGCGTTCTTGGCGGCCGTGTCGGCGGACGTGGCGGCGGCGACCTGAACCTTTACCCTCGCCTCCTGCTGGCCCAGAATCGCCAGTTCTCGCGTCGCGGCGCTCGCGGCGCGCGTGGCTGCAGCGCGCTTCGCCATCTCTCGTTCAACTGCGGCTCCGCCCAGCGGGGCGAGGGTGGAGATCGGCACGCGCGCCGCCGCCGCGCTGATCGCCTGCGCGGACCGGAGCTTGGCGATCGTTTCCGCGCGCGATACTTGGATGGCCGCCTGCGTCGCCCTTATGGAGTTGAGGGTCGCGGTAGTCTCCCGCGCTCGCGCGGCCGTAGACTCGGCGGCGGCGGCGGCCTCCATCTTTGCCGCGAACGCTGCCTGCACGGCGGCTTGGCGCGTGGCGGTGCCGGCGGCGATTGCCGCCCTCATTTTGTTGACGTAGCCAGTGACCGCGATCTTCGCGCTTTGGGCCAGGCGCCCCGCCATTATCGCGGCCAGCACGGCGGAGGCTTGCGCGATCCCATACAGCGATTCCGCTACCGCTTCTGCGGCGGGGACGATGGCGGAGAGCATCCCCTTGCCAATGGCGACCGCGCCGGCGCCGATCCGGGCCTTGAGTTGCTGCCAGCGGAAGTCAATCGTCTGGGACATGATGCCGAAGGCGCGCTCGGTCTCGCCCGCCTTGTTCTTCATCAACTCCAGCGTATTCGCGAAGTCGCCTGCGGCCGTACCAGTCAGCGCCATCGCCGGGACCAGCGCCTCAACGCCGCCGAAGAGCAGCGCAAGCGATGACGTTGACCCCCCGGTCTTCTGCTTCACCAGGTCCATAAACCCGGCCAGGCCGAGCGACTGCAGCGAGGCGGCGTTGAAGGAGATCCCCAGCCGCTTAGCCTCATCAGCTGCTTCCTTCGTCGGCTTCACCACGCTGGCGATGATCTGTCGCAGTCCCTGCGTGGCGACGCCGGTCTGCATGCCGCCCTTCGTGAGCGCGCCCACGGCGGCCGTCACCTCGTCCAGCTTCACCCCGCTCTGCGCCGCAATCGGTGCGATCAACCCAAGGCTGCGCGAAAGCTCCGCGATCGTCGTCTTGCCGGCGGCGGCGGCCACGAAGAAGCTGTCGCTGACGTTCTCCGCGCCACCGGCCGCAGCACCGTAGGAGTTGAGGACGGACGTGAGGCCGTCGGCTGCTGTCTGGATGTCGGTGAAGCCGCCTACCGCCAGCTTGTTCGCCTGAGTTAGGACTGCGGTTGCTTGTGCAGCGTCGGATGTGCCCGCCGAGATGATTTCGTAGAGGGCTCCCGCCTGCTGGATGGGGGCGCTGAATCCCTGACCAAATGCCTTGGAGGTGCTGAGGACGGCGTCTGCGAGGCCCTGCATGTCGGAGCCGGTGGGCAACAGCGTCTCCACCGCGGCCATCGCCTTGCCGAAAGCGAGGGCTTGGCCGGTGACGGTGGCGAACGCGGAGCCGAGCCCGGCGATCCCTGCGGCACCGAGCAGAGTCTGGATAGCACCGTTGACGCCGCGGAACGAGCCGGTTAGGCTGGACATGGCCTGCTCCGCCTTCCGCGCCCCGGTTTCGACCCCGGACGCGTCGGCGGTAATCCTTACCCTCAACTCGCCTACGTTCGCCATGCGAAACCGCCTCTCGTTCGTACCCTGTGCTCTGGTGCTGTCCGGCGGGTGTTCCAGCGGCAGCGACCCGGCGCAAACAACCTCAGCCCAGCCGTCGGTCGAGGCCCACGCTATCCAGCAGTGCCAGCGTCAAATCCTCGCGGCAGTTAGCCCCGGGCTTGTGTCGCCCGCCTCCGCCCACATGCAGCCGCCCGATTCGGCTGCGGCCTCAGTGGTTGGCCCGGAAGCCGGGTACGATCCCGCGGAGTGGGCCGACGTTCACGCTGTCCGCACGCACATGGATGCTACGAACGCCTTCGGGGTGCCCCTTCGTACGCGCTACAAGTGCGTGGTCGGCCAGCGCGCGATCGGGGGCGAGTGGGACGTGATCTACTACGTAACGGAGTAAGCGTCGCGCATCTACAGCAACCCGCCTCGCAGGCCGAAAAACAGTTCGAAGTTCTTGTCTGCGTACTCTACCCAGTCGTTGAACTCCTCGGCGCTCATCCGCCTGCCGAGCTCCGCTACCGTTCGCCCGCCGATTCCGAATCGGACGAGATGGTGGGCGAACTCGCGGTCGCCGCGAATTCGTTTCCCTCCGCACCCTCCTCGACCAGCGCGCCCTTGATCGCCTGCGCGATCTCGCCCCGCACCCGCTCCCGGGCCTCCTCTGACACGAGCTGAAG
>NZ_DATBNB010000839.1 GCF_036554565.1 Longimicrobium sp.
GCCCCTGCCCCTCCCCGCCACGGCCCGCCTGCTCATCAACGACGACGGCCCCGTGCACTGGTTCCGCGTTGCCGCCCCGGGCGAGGGCCCCGTCTACGCCGAGGGTACGTACGGCGGAAGTCGCGAGGGCGGCGTAGTCCAAATGTCTAGACCCGGAGCAGACCGCGATGCATGAGGAGATCACGCTCCACAAGGTCGGAAGCTCTACTTTGGCCCCGCTGCCCCAAGCGATGCTCGACCGTCACCAGATCAAGCCTGGAGACAAGGTGTTCGCGGTCGATACGAATGCCGGGATCCTGATCACCACCGGCGATCCCGACGTTGCGGAGGCCATCGCGAGCTCTGACGAGATTACAGAACGCTACCGGCACGCGCTCAAGCATCTCGCGGTGTAAACGTTCTGGCGGGGCGTGAACCGAGGTGGTTCGCACGCCACCCCCGTTCGGCCCGACGCTCGCCGTCCGCAGGGGTACGCGGGCTCCTCGGCCCGTGCGGACACCCAGCACCTCGCCCCCGCTCTCCACCAACGCTTTGACGATGGGCTGCGCGCGCGGGTTTTTCCTCTCCATGACCGGCATCCGGATCCGCCACCGGCTTACGATCCATCCGCCCTCGGGCAGCTGCACGAAGTCCACGCGCCCGCCCAGCCGGGCGTCGGAGCTGGCGAAGGGCAGCCGGGTGTAGGTGTACTCCAGGTAGCGCAGGTGCCCCGTCTGCCCGTCGAGCCACAGCGTTCCCTGCACGTCCGGAAGCCGTCTGCCGCGCAGGGGAGCGAACGCCAGCCCCACCATCCCCGCCTCGGTGCCGCGGCCCCGGACCAGGCTGAAGCAGTGGTGGTCCAGAAAAGCATCGGAGAGCAGCGTGGGCGCGTCCGGGGCGCGGAACACGATGGAATCGCCCTCGACTTCCATGTAGCCGTGCGTTACCAGCCGCTCCGCGTGTGTCGCGAACGGCTGGCGGCTGTACCCCGACTGGATGATCGAGGTGGAATCGACGATCGTAAGCCGGGGCAGGGCCAGCGTCCGCCGAAACAGCCGCACCCGGAACTCGTACGCGCCAGCCCTGCCACCGAGGTGGGTGGCGTCGAGCGCTTTCCGTGCTTCGTCCCACACGCGCGCCGCCTGCTCGCCGTTCTCGGGGCGGATGGTGCACGCCCGCGGCACCCCCCGCGCGACCACCGCATCCAGCGTCACGTGCTCCGGCGACATCGACAGCTGCTGCGTTACCTGCTCCCCAACCTCCAGTGCCAGCGAGGGCGAGGCGGCGGCCGCGTACCCGACCCGCTCGGCGCGAACGCGGTAGGTTCCCGGCGCCGGAGCCTGCAGGCTGTACTGCCCCTGCCCATCGCTGAGCACGGCGTCCCGGCGCCTTTCCAGTGAGTCGACCAGCGCCACCACCGCACCCTGGACCGGCTCACCTGTCGCCCGCTCCACGACGGTGCCGCCGACGGTTTGCGGGGACAGCCGGGTGGTGGTGAGGGAGAGAGCGATGGTGAAGAGCAGCACGCGTATGCGACGTTGCATGGCTCCGCTCAGGGAAGAGGGCGACAACCCACCGCGACAGGGTGTAACGGATAGACGATGCGGATTTTGACACGCCGGCGGTCGGCCGCGGATGCACGAAGATCCGGAACGAATGCGGGGTGGATCACCATCGGTGATCCACCCCGTTTCGTCTACGTCATCGTGCTGCGCTGCTCCAGTGGCGCCGGATCCACTCGGCTACATCACCTTCGCTCATCCGATCCTCGACCGTTGCGACGACCATTGCGAAAGCGTAATCGGGAGGGGCTGTGAGCCACCGTCCATTCAGATCGAGGAACGTTACGAGGGCGGCAAACGCAATTCTCTTGTTACCGTCGATGAACCCGTGATTCTTCACGAGTCCGAACAGGTACGCGGCGGCAACATCGGCCAAGTCCACACCAGGGGTGTAGGCGAACCGGTTCATCGGCCGGCTCAAGGCGGAGTCGATCAGGTCATTCCCGCCCGCCCGGATCCCGTGAGAGCCACCGTAGTCTTCGATGAGGTCGGAATGCATCGCATCGATCATCTGGCGCGACAACCAGATCGGCTCGTCCACCGGTCACTCGGCAAGCCGGCGGAATGTCTCCGAGTACTGCTTCCGAGCCCGATCGAATGCCTGCATGGCGGCGCCGAAATTCGGGTCGGGTGTAAGCAGCACACCGCCCGGACGATCTACCGCATAGGCCGACTCACCGGGCGCGATCCCGATCCGCTCCAGAAGCTCGGGTGGGAGTGCGCCAGCGCCGACGCCCTGGGCTGGGTGAAGTGTAATCTTGGTCATCATCCCTCCTGTGTGCTGCCACCCATTCCTCGCAATCCACCGGCCACTTACTCGCCGTAGGGCACCCAGACGTTCTTGACGTGCGTGGCCTGGCGCAGGAACTCGCGGCCTTCGCCCTGCTCGGCGTCGAACCAGTCGCGCTCGCGGCCGTAGCTCACCCACGTGCGCTTCATGTTGCCGGCCGACAGGCGCTCCACATTCGCGCTTCCCTCAGCGCCGCCGAAGTACCACATCGCCTCGACGTCGTCGTGCGCGGCCAGCGTCTCCGCCAGCTCCTCGCGCTTGCCCGTGACGATATTGACCACGCCGCCCGGAACGTCGGAGGTGTCGAGCACCTGGTAGAAGTCCGTGGCGGCAAGCGGCCAGCGCTCCGACGGAATCACCACCACCGCGTTGCCCGTTGCCACCGCGGGCATGACGGTGGAGATGAAGCCCAGCAGCGGCGCCGTGTCGGGGCAGGCCACGCCGATCACGCCGATGGGCTCGTTCATCGCCAGCGTCACGTTGCGCATGGGCGTGGCGTGCACCAGGCCGTCGTACTTGTCGGCCCAGGCGGCGTAGGTGTACAGGCGGCGGATGGACGCCTCCACCTCGCGCTCCGCCCCGGCCTCGTC
>NZ_DATBNB010000840.1 GCF_036554565.1 Longimicrobium sp.
TTCCCGCCCGTACCGCGCCGGCCGCGCGCACCTCGCGCAGCGCCCTCACCCCCCGCGCGATGGCCGACTCGTCCTGGACGGCGGAGAGGTACAGCTGGCGGATGCGCTGCAGCGGGTCCTGCCCGTGCGCCTGCGCGGGGAGGGCGGAGAGCACCGCCGCGAGCAGCAGCGGAAGGGCGAAACGCTGGATCAGTTCCACGTGCCGGCCTGCAGGGTTCGGCTTCGGCCGAGACTCGCGGCGCCGCGGGAGGCCCGGAAGAGCTCCCAGAGCGCGGCGAGCGCCAGGCCTACCTTGTCGCTCGCCCGGGTGTGCGCGCGGCGGCGCAGGTTGTCGTACCCGTTGCGGCGGATTTCGCGGTGGATGCCGCGGTACACGTGCGCCGCCACGGCGACGGGGCGGGCGAACGAGGAGGGGAGCGCGGGCACCGCTTCCAGCGCGGCGCGGTAGTCGTCCTCCGCGACCGACATCAGCTCCTCCACCAGGGCGCGCCAGGCGGCGGAGATGGTCCCGCCCGCGCACATCCGCGCGAGCGCCGCGTCGGTGATGCCGTGCTTCGCCAGCAGCTCCGCGGGCAGGTACATCCTGCCGTTCGCCCGGTCCTCGCCCACGTCGCGCAGGATGTTGGTCAGCTGCATGGCGTGGCCCATCCGCTCGGCGCGCTCCAGCACCACGGCATCGTCCACCCCCATCAGCTGCGTGAGCCACAGGCCGACGGTAGACGCCACGCAAAAGGTGTAGCGGCGCAGCTCGGCCAGGGTGGCGTACCGCTCGCCGCGCAGGTCCATCCGCATCCCTTCCACCAGCTGGACGGCATGGCGAAAGGGGACGCCGCCCGCGGCCATCTCTCCCATCACGCGGTCCAGCAGCGGCAGCCCCGTGGAATGGCCCTCGTACGCGCGGCGAGACAGCGCCAGCCACGCGTCGAGCAATTCCGCGGCGGGCACCCCGGCCGGCGGATCGTCCACCAGGTCGTCCGTGATGCGGCACCAGGCATACACCCGCGCCACCCGCCCGGCGTCGTCGGGGGAGAAGAGGCGGGAGGCGAAGCGGAACGAGCGGCTTCCCGTCGCCAGGTATGCATCGACCGCCTCCAGCGACGGCACGCGTGCCCGCAGCGCCGCCGCCAGGTCCACCTCGGGGGCGGCGGGAACGACGGCGGCCGGCGTCTCGACGACGACGGCCTCGCGCGCCACCGCCTCGCGGGCGCGGGCGATCCAATCATCCACCAGCCCGACCGTCGTCGCGTCGCCCGGCAGGTGAGCGGACAGCGCGGCGCGAAGCTGCCTGGCCTCCGCCTCCAGCTGCGTCAGCGCGCGCGCCATGGGGCGGCCGCGCGCGGTGGAGCGGTGAAGCGCCCGCGCCGCCTGCGCCGGGTCGGCGCCGAAGCGGAGATCCGGCGCGTGCCCGAGGACCCAGGTCCATCGGCCCTGCGCGTAGTCGCCCAGGGGCGGCTTTCCCGTGTCCGTCTGCGGGCAGTAGTCCAGCAGGTCGTCCAGCATCTGGTAGAGCAGACCCAGCCGGCGGCCCAGCTCGAACACCGCTCCCGCGTCCGCGCGCCCCTCCAGCACCGCCGCCGACGCCAGGGCGCACCCCAGCAGCTCGCCCGCCTTGCCGAGGGCGATCTCGTCGTACGCGGCGCGGGTGAGCACCTGCCCCGCCGCGCGCCCCTGCGCGGCCTCGGCGGCGACGGTGCGCTCCACCGCACGGGCGAAGAGCGTTACGAACTGCAGGCTGCCGGTGCGCGCCGCGGCCCGGTAGGCGGCGGTCAGCAGGTGGTCGCCCTGCACCAGCGCGCACGCCACGCCGCGCGAGGTCGCCAGGGTCGGCTGGCCGCGGCGGACCGCCGCCTGGTCGATGACGTCGTCATGAAGCAGCGACGCCTCGTGCGCCAGCTGCACGGCCAGCACGGCGTGCCAGAACCCCGCCGGCGGCTCGCCGCGCACACCGGCGAAGGCGACCATGGGCCGCAGCAGCTGCCCCGCGGCGTCCGTCCCGGGCAGCCCCTGCGCACCGGCGGCGGAGGACGCAGCCAGGAGCCCTTCGCGCACCCGCGTCAGCAGGTCCTGCACGGGCTCGGCGGTCACGGTCGGCGCGCTCATGCGGGCGCTCCCACCAGGCTCGTCCGCGCTTCGCCCGTGCGCCCCAGCGCTCGCGCGACGAGAGCCGCGCCGGCCAGCGCCGCGGCGGTGGCGGCCACGGCGCCCCACATCCCCGCCGCGGCGCTCATCCCCACGGGGAGCAGGAGGTTGGCGCCGTAGAAGGCCAGCATCCACCGCGTGGGCACCCGGGCCACCCACGCATCCGCCCGCAACGCGGCCAGCGCGGCCATCAACCCCAATCCCGTGACGTACCAGCCGAACAGGTTCAGCCACGGCATGCCGTAGTACGCGCCGGGCTGGCCCCACACCCAGTACGCGGTGGCGTGGCTCATGGCCGGGTCCAGCGCCAGGTCCCAGCTCAGCAGGATCAGCGACGCCACGAGCACCCGCGCCACCGGCCGCTCCGGCAGCGCCGCGCGGGCGGCCGCGTACGAGGGCAGCGACATGAAGAACCAGCTGAGCGGGATTACGATGGGCACCGCGCCGAACCACCGTGCGCCCAGCGCCTCCGTGTAGTGGTACTCGCCGAAGGGAATGCCCGCGCCGGTGCCCAGCAGCTCGCTGCACAGGCTCAGCAGGTAGAGCGCGCAGAAGGCCGGCACCCACCGGGCCCGGGCGTAGATGGACAGCACCGCGGCCAGGAGCGCCCAGGCAAGGTAGATCTGCGCCTGCGCAAAGAACTGGAAGGAGATGCCGTAGAAGCGGGCGAACTGGGGATAGCGGGCCAGGAGCCCGGGGTGCAGCCCGAAGGTGGCGTAGCCGAACAGGGCGAACGCCGTGAACGCGTACAGCACCATCAGCCCCGCGCCGGGCAGGCGGGCTGACAAGGGTGGGGCGGATGAGCTGCGCATTCGGGATTCCCCTGCGGCCGTCGTTACGCCGTGCTCGCCCGGCCGGGATCAGCCGTGAGCGTCGCAGGGACGATACATGGTTTGTATAAGGCTTGTCAAGCCGGTGTTCATAGCCTAGCTTGACGGTACTTCGACAGGGAGCGCAAATGCAGGCGTCCGAAACGCTGCCGCGGTACCCCATCCGCGTCGCGGCACGCATGACCCGGCTTTCGCCCCACGTGCTGCGCGCCTGGGAGCGCCGGTACGACGTGGTGCAGCCCGGGCGCGACGCCGCGGGAGGCCGCCTGTACTCCGAGGCCGACATCTCGCGGCTCCGCCAGCTGCGCCTGGCCACCGAGGCGGGGCACGGCATCAGCCAGGCGGCCTCGCTGCCCCGCGCCGAGCTGGCGGCGCTGGTGGGCGATGACGACGTGCCCCGTGCCGCGCCCGGCCGGCCGCGCGCCGGGGCCGGCGCCTTCGTCTCCTCCGCCCTCGACGCGGTGGAGGCGATGGACGCGCCGCGGCTGTACGCCACGCTGATGGGCGCCGCCGTGGCGCTGCCCTCGCACGAGTTCACGGACGGCGTGGTGGTTCCCCTGCTGCACCGCGTGGGCGACCTGTGGGCGCAGGGTCGCGTCACTCCCGCGCACGAGCACGTGCTTTCCGCGCAGGTGGGCCGCGTACTGGGCTGGCTGGCGGAGTCGCTGCCCGTGCCCGCCGGC
>NZ_DATBNB010000841.1 GCF_036554565.1 Longimicrobium sp.
CCGTCTCGCACTGAAGCCGGGCGGTTGATCGAATGAACGCGGCGGGCCGAATCCATCGGCCCGCCGCGTTCTTCGTAGATGGTGCCTCCGCACCCACGACTGTCATCCCGAAGAAGCGCCGTCGCCAACCTCGCTCGGAACCCTCGCAAGCCCCGTGAGCGACGCATCGAGGAAGACACCTCGCATCCATGGATGTCATCCCGAAGGAGCGGCGACGAGAAACCCGCCCCTGCACCGACGACGGCAGCGACTGAGGGATCCGCCACACACCCTCCGAAGCGCTCGCCGCCAGCCCCGAGCATCGACCGTAACGGCCCCAGGTCGCGCCGCACAACCTCAAATCTCACCGGTGCATGCAGTCCACGCAGGTGGACTTCGTGTGGTTGTTGCAGCGGATTCATCCGCCCGGGCGGAGGCCTGCTCAGCGGATCTTCCGTCTGGCACCCACCGGCCCTCCCCGTCAGCCGATACCGTACGTGAAAATACGCCTGATCACTAGTTGCCAGCGGCCCGGAAAGCGGATTCCAGAACCCCGTCCAGCTTGCGGCTCATCCACTCGATCTGGCGGTTCGCCGAGCGCCGCTCCAGCCCCTCGGCCAGCACGGAGGCGGCATAGACGTCCACGGGAACGCCTTCGTGCTCCGCTTCCCGCTCCAGCCGCGCCCTGAGGGTCTTCGGAATGGCAAGCGCGGGGTTGGTGCGTGCGCCCTGCCCCGCCCACTCCGCGTTCGGCTGGACCGCAACGCCCTGCCGCTCCGACAGAAAGGTGAGCACCGCGGGGAAGCGGTCGATGGCGCGGAGCAGGTTGTCGAGGGCGCGGCTCTGAAGCACGCGCCCCGCCTCCCACCGCGCCACCGTCTTGCGCCCGACGCCCAGCGCGTCCTCCAGCCCCGCCTGCGTGAGTCCCCATCGCCGGCGAAGCGCCGCGATCTCGTCCGGCTGAAGGAAGCCGTTCTGCTCGCGGTACAGCTCGGTCGCGCGCCGCTCGGCCGCGACCGCCTGCTCGAAGCTGTATTCCTCTTCGCCACAGACAGCGCAGCGATACAGCTCCTCGCGAACGGACACCGTGGTGCCGTGGATGGGAAAGTCGCGAACGCGTTCCACGGCGTGGAGGTGGTCGGCGCAATCGTGAGATGGACCCGTGCTCATGGCTGCCTCGCTGTCAGACGCGGACGTCATCGTCGTACTCGTGGAAGGAGAAGATGATCACCAGTTCCCTCGCGGTGCGCATCTCGACTTTGAGCTTCGCCCAGATCAGCCGATTGTGCTTGAAGATCCGGTAGACGTCCACCCATCCCGATTCGTTCTCTTCCGCGAACTTCCAGTGCTCCGCGCGCAGCGCAAGGATCGTCTGCCGCACCGCGATTGCCGGGCTGCCGACGGAAGCCGGAAGCAGCGCGGCGGCTTCATCCCGCGCCTTGCGCGTGATGCGGATGGAGGAGAGGCGCGCGAGCGTGTGCACCTGCTCGAGCGGATGATGTGGCCCTCCAACCTTTCGGCGATTGCCTCTCGTCATGATGGCGGCGCGTAGCCAGGTGGCTACGAGTTCTCGGGTGGGCTGCTCCAGCTTGGGAACGCCGCCCAAGGTAGCAGTACGCCAACCCGAGTCCTAGAAATACTTCCCGCCACGCGCCGGACGCCACTTTCCCCGGGGTAGCATGATGCATACCCGGGCAATGCCGCACAAGTGCCCCCCGACGAAACGCAGCGGAGCAGCAGAAATGATCCTCCGCTGCTCCGCTCATCTTGCCCGCGACCTCCCCGTCAGCCGATCCCGTACTCGCGCGCCAGGAGTTCGTACGAGCGCCGGCGGGCCGCGTGGCTGTGGACGGTGGTGATCACCATCACCTCGTCCGCGCCCGTTTCCTCGACGACGGCATCGATGCGCTCCCGTACGTCCGCCGGCGTGCCCACGAAGGTCAGCGCGCGGTAGCCCTCGGCGACGGCGCGCTCGCGCGGCGTGTAGGGATACGCCGTGGCTTCTTCGGGCGTGGGGATGGGTCCGAACTCGCGCCGCTGCAGCCGCACCCACGCCAGCTGCATGGACGACGCGAGAAACTCCGCCTCGTCGCGCGTTTGGGCGCAGACGGCGGACACCGCCACGATGGCGTGGGGCGCGGGGAAGGCGTCAGACGGCTGAAAGCTCTCGCGGTAGGCCTGGAACGCGGGCGCGGGCGGGCTGGGGCTGAAGTGCCGCGCGAACGAGTAGCCCAGCCCCAGCGAGCCCGCCAGCCGGGCGCTCGCGCCGCTGGAGCCCAGCAGCCACACCGGCGGCAGCGGCACGTCGCCGGGCACCACGCGCACGCCGCGGAAGGGGTGCCCCTCGCCGTACTCGCCCCGGGACAGCGCGAACATCTCCTCCAGCTGCTGCGGAAACTGCTCGGCATCGAACGGCCGCAGCGCGCTTGACGTCACCGGGTCCGTTCCCGGCGCCCGCCCGATCCCCAGGTCGATGCGCCCGGGATGCAGCGCATGGAGCGTGTGGAAGGCCTCGGCGATGCGCAGGGGCGCGTGGTTGGGGAGCATGATGCCGCCCGATCCCAGGCGGATGCGCGAGGTGGCCGCGGCCACGTGCGCGATGACGATTTCCGGAACCGAGCTGGCGATGCTGGGCATGCCGTGGTGCTCGGCGTACCAGCACCGGGCGAAGCCCAGCCGTTCCGCGAGCTGCGCCAGGTCTACCGTGTTCCTCAGCGCCTCGCTCGCCGTCGATCCCGAGGCGACGGGCGCCAGGTCCAGCACCGAAAGGGGAACCGCCATGTCCGAACCTTCTCCTTCGACAAAGCGAAACGCGGAACAGAGCGGCCCACGGCGGAGTTGCGCCGTGGGCCCTGGTAAGGCGCTCCCGCCGCCGGGCGATCCGGGGCTACGGTCTGCGCACCGAGATGGACGATGACTGGATCAGGTCCTCGACGCGAAGCGCCACCCGCTCTCCCGGCGCCACGCGCACGCCCGCGCTGGTGAACTTGGCGTCACCCCCGATGATCTCGGCGTTCAGGTGCAGCGTTTCGGACTGACCCGCCGACATGCCGCGATACGTGAACGTGGCGGTGCGCCCGGACACCACGGTACCGAGCCGTACCGAGGTCCCGCCGCGGACGACGTAGACCCGCACGTCGCGGCGGTTCTGGTTGCTGACCTCCACCGTCACCGGGTCCGCCGCCGGTTTCCGGCCTGCGCCGGACGACGAAGCACACGCCGCGCCAACGAGAACAGCCGCGGACATCACCAGCGCGCGAAGTAGTTTGTTCATGGTTCCGTGCGGGTTGGAGACGCGGCTTTCACCGGGGCCGGGAAAGCCGTCAGGGAGAGGAGGAGCGACGCGGAGCCTGGGATGAAAGCGGCGCCCGGGGAATGCTCCCCCCGGGCGCCGCACCGATCAGCCTGCTCCGGCCGTGTTCAGCATCCGGGCGCCGAACCCGGGCCCCCGCGCGCCAGGCACTCCACGAAGGGAATCGGGAAGAACTCGATCGACTTGTCGCCGGGACGCGGATAGTTGACCAGCGTGCCCAGGCGGTTGAAGCGGCGCAGGTCCATCCACCGGTGCCCGCCCTCGTACATCAGCGAGTACCGGCGCTCGTACAGCAGCGCGGTGATGAACGCGTCGTCGTTGGCCGGCATGGCGATCGCCGCCAGCCCGCCCGAGTTCGTGCGCACGAAGTTCAGGTCCGCCAGCGCGCCGGGCTTGTCACCCGTGAACCAGCGAGCTTCGGCGCGCGAAAGGATCAGCTCCTCGTTGCGCACCCAGGGAATGGGCGAAGCCGCGCCGCCGGAGCCGAAGAACGGCGCCGTGCGGTAATGCTTGAAGCGCAGCGAGCTCACGATGTTGTACCGGTTGATGGTGCTGCCGGTGGTGTCCACCTTGAGCAGGAAGCGCTCGTCGCGCGTGCCGTTCGCCTTGAGCTGCGCATCGGTCCTCAGCGTGGGCTCCGCCACCTCGGGCGAGCCCGTGGCGAGGCCGTTCGCCCGGTCGCCCGAGGCGGCGCTGAAGGTGTAGTACGCGCCGCGGTTGAACTCCGCCCGCGCACCGCTCGACGTGCTGATGAACGACTCGTTCAGGCTCGTCAGCGCGGCGGTGTAGTTCTTGGTGAGGATGTCGAGCCGCGCGCGGAGCGCCCGGTTGAACTGCCGGAACGTCGTGCTCGGGTTGCTCAGGTTGAGCCCCGAGCCGGTGAGCCCGGAAGGCAGCTTGAAGGTGAACGTCGATCCGCCCTTGGCCAGGTGGGCCGCGCCTTCGTCGAGCAGCTGGCGCGCCTTGGCGTAGACCTCGGCCTGCGGCTTCAGCGGCGACGGCTCGGCGAGCGGGTCGGCGTTCACGTCGACCACGCCGTACTGGTGCATCATGGCGATGACCAGGTACTCGCTCCCCATCACGGTCTTCACGAACCCGCGGAGCCCCTCCTTCTGCGCGTCGGTGTACTCCGTGGCCGCCACCTTGTCGATGGCCGTAAGGAGCACGTTCCCCTGCGCGATGGTGCCGTACGGGTTCAGGAAGTTGTGGTTGCCCGCGAAGCTCGACGGGTCGATCGCGCCGGTGACGAGCTCGGTGACGTACCGGCCCTCGTTCGGGTCCAGGTAGTAGGCCTCGCGGCCCACGATCCCGGTCAGGCGCACGCGGGTCGCCGGGTCGATGCGCGCCGAAGCGAGCATGCCGGCGGCCGCCGCGTCGACCAGGGTGCGGTTCGGGCTGGTCTGCAGGTCGCTGAAGCCCGCCCGGTTGTAGTCGGGCACGTTGATGTCCGAGCATGCGCCGGCGGCGAGGACCAGGGCGAGCGCGGAGGCAACGTACCGTTGCCTGTTTCTTGGATTTCGCATGTAATTTCTCAGAACTCGAGGTTGATGCCGAGCGAGTACACGCGGCTCGGGGGGAACGGAGTCACGTCCTGGTTACGCCCGGCGGACACGTTCCCGAAGTTGCTGACTTCCGGGTCGTAGCCCGTGTAGTCGGTCCACGTCATGAGGTTGCGACCCGAAAGCTGCAGCTGCGCACCGCGCACCCGGCCGCCCAGCATCTGCGTCGGAACGTCGTAGCTCAGCGCGAGCTCGCGCAGCTTCACGAAGCTGCCGTCCTCGATGTACACCGGCAGGTTGTTGGGCGACGCGAACAGGAACAGGCGCTCCTCGCCGGAAAGGCAGGTCGGTCCGCACGAAGAGAACGGGCGGCTCTCGATGAGGTGGCCGTCGGCGTCGCGCTTGAGGTTGCTGGGCGCGTCGTAGTCGGGCGCGGTGAAGGCGCCGTCGTAGTAGTTGCGCGTCAGGTTCACCACCAGGCCGCCCTTGCTCCAGTCGAAGAGCGAGCTCAGGCGGAAGCGCCCGAACTGCAGGTCGTTCAGGAAGCCCATCTGGAAGTCCGGCTCGGACTCGCCGATCGGGTCCACCTTGAGAACGCCGGCCTCGTCGCGCCCGTTGTTGGCGAACACCGTGGTGGGCGAATAGCCCTTGCGGATCCGGTAGCTGCCGTAGGAGTTGCCGAACGAGTTGCCGGCGCTGAACTCCGGCACCGGCAGGTCCGTGACCTCGGTGCGGTTGTGCGAGAAGGTGGTGGTGGTGTTCCACTGGAAGGCGCCACGCTGGATCGGCGTGCCCTCGAGCGACACTTCCACACCCCGGCTCTGCATTTCGCCGCCGTTGAAGTACTCGATGGTGAAACCGCTCGACTGCGGCAGCGTGCGCGACAGCAGCAGCTGGGTGATCGTGCGGCTGTACGCCGTCACGGCCAGCTGCGCGCGGCGGCCGAACAGCGTGGCGTCGAAGCCGCCCTCGAGCTCGGTGACGCGCTCCGGGCGAAGCGTCGAGGAGCCGATCGCGCCGTTGATCGTGAGCTGCGGGTTGCCTTCGGTGTTGCTCACCGACAGCGGGGTGTACTTCTGGGCGTACTGCGGCTCACTGCCGCTGGACCCGAAGGCGGTGCGGAGCTTGAGCTGGTCCAGGACGCCGAACGACCGCGGGAAGTTGTACGCGGCGGCAGCCTTGGGGTAATAGTAGTACTTGTCGGTGTCGGCGTTGTTGCTGCTGCGGTCGCCGCGAAGGCTCGCCGTCAGCGAAAGGCTCTCGTTGAACAGGAGGAGCTCCTCCTGCACGTAGCCGCCGAAGGTACGCACGCGCTGGCGCGAGCCGGCCGAAAGCTGGTTGGCGGCCTGGAACGGCAGCTCCAGGCTGCCCAGCAGGTAGCGGCCGGTCACCTGGGCCAGGCGCAGGTCGCGGTCCTCGTACTGCACACCGCCCGAGGTGGTGGCCGAGAAGGCACCCGACTCCGGACGCAGCGTGTGCACCAGGTTGACGTTGCTGTTCAGGTTCAGGTTCGTGCCGCCGCCCTTCACCGTCGTGCCCGGGTTGGCCGGGTCGGCCTGCACCTGCAGGCTGGGCGGGAAGTACAGGCGGTTGTCCTGGTTGAAGTAGTCGGCGCCGCCCGTGGCCACCAGGCGAAGCTCGTGCGCGCCACGGCTCAGGATGTCGAACTGCGCGTTCGCGGAGCCGATCACCCGCCACACGTCCTCGTCGTTCGTGGAAAGCTCCGACGTTTCCAGCGGGTTGCTGTCCAGGAACGGGTTGCGCGGGTACAGCCCGTTCTTCGGCCGGTAGCTCACGAAGTTCGGGGTGAACGAGATGGCGCTGACGTAGCTGGCGCCGGTGTTGTCGTTGCCCGTCACGCCGCGCGCGGCCACCGAGTGCAGGATGTTGCTGGTCGCCGAGAACCGGGCGCGCCGCCCCACCTGCTGGCTCACGTTCAGGTTCAGCGACTGCTTCTCGTAGCCCGTGTTCGCCGCGATTCCCTCGTCGTTCTGAACCAGCCCCGAGAGGAAGTACTGGGTGGTCTCGCTGCCGCCACCCACGCTGAACGTGGTCTGGCGCTGCGGGGCCTTGCGCCCGAACACCTCGCGCTCCAGGTCGTACGTGGCCTTGGGGGTCCCGTCGGCGTTGAAGTACTCGCCGACCGTGGAATCGTCGACGTAGCCGGCTTCCATCGCCCGCTCCGCCGTCCACTCGCGCGAACCCAGGGTACGCGAAAGCTCCGCGTAGCCGAAGCGCTGCGAGAAGGTGTACCGGGGCGCGCCCGCACGGCCGCGCTTGGTGGTGATCACCACCACGCCGTTGGCCGCGTCCGTCCCGTAGAGCGTCGCCGCCGAGGGCCCCTTCACGACCTCGATGCTCTCGA
>NZ_DATBNB010000842.1 GCF_036554565.1 Longimicrobium sp.
CCGGGGCACGGGCGACTAAAGTCGCTGCAACAACCACACGAAGTCCGCCTGCGCGGACTGGCTTGCTTTTGTGCACCGGACACTGTCGTGCGCGTCCGTGTTCGTGGTGCAAACC
The DNA here is from genome assembly GCF_036554565.1 of Longimicrobium sp. Taxonomy (NCBI): domain Bacteria; kingdom Pseudomonadati; phylum Gemmatimonadota; class Longimicrobiia; order Longimicrobiales; family Longimicrobiaceae; genus Longimicrobium; species Longimicrobium sp. The sequence continues at coordinate 116 of NZ_DATBNB010000842.1, forward strand.
GACAGGACCCTCGTATTCGGGTGAAGCCCCGAGCGGGACGCGACAAGCGGTCCGAATCGGGGCTTCCCGCCATGGTGGCCGGCTTCCCTTGAACTGAACGGGTTTGGGGTGGGCGCGACCTGGTGCGTTCCGACGAGTGTGTGGCGGATCCCTCAGTCGCTGCGAACGATGGTGTGCGTGCGAGTATGCCGGGGTCGCTCCATCGGGATCACAACGCGCGCTTGGAGATTCCATCCGCGACCCGTCTCGCCCAACCGGGGTACAGAATCCCGTATACTTCGGGTGGTGGCGGGTCGGGGAACGTTGCACCGTCGCGGACCGCGCCCTAGTTTGCCCCACTCGCAGTAACCCCGGCCCGGCCCGCTGCTTGCGGGCCGCCCGCCGGGCCGTGATCCTGGAGGCGGGGCCGCGAGAACGCGCGCTCCGCCTCGCCGCACCCGTCGGCAAACGGTGGGGCCCGGCCCCACGGAGCAGTGATATGAGCGCCATCACCACGCCCGACGTCCCCGCCCGCGGCTACGCGCCCCAGGGCAAGGACAACGGAATCGTCAAGAGCAAGGGCACCGTCAACCTTCCGGCCCCCACCGGCGGCGAGGCGGTGCCTCACCGCGCCCGCAAGCCCGAGTGGCTGAAGGTGCGCGCGCCCGGCAGCCCCAACTACCTGCGCCTCAAGGACCTGATGCGGTCGCAGGGGCTGCACACGGTGTGCGAGGAAGCGCACTGCCCCAACATCGGCGAGTGCTGGGAAAGCGGCACCGCCACGTTTATGATCCTGGGCGACGTGTGCACCCGCGCCTGCAAGTACTGCGCGGTCGCCCATGGCCTGCCGACGGAGCTGGACTGGGACGAGCCGCGCCGCGTGGCGGATTCCGTCGTGACCATGGGGCTGGAGCACGCGGTGATCACCTCCGTCAACCGCGACGAGCTCAATGACGGCGGCGCCGCGATCTACGCCGAGTGCATCCGGCAGATCCACGAGCGCGTTCCCGGCTGCTCCGTCGAGGTGCTGATCCCCGACCTCAAGGGCAACGAGGACGCACTGCGGGTCGTGGTCGAGGCGCGCCCGGCGATCCTGGCCCACAACATCGACACCGTCGAGCGGCTGGCGAAGGCGCTGCGCCCGGGCGCGCGCTACTGGCGCAGCATCTCGTTCCTGGGCGCCGTCAAGCGGATGAACCCGGCGCAGCTCACCAAGAGCGCCATCATCCTGGGGATGGGGGAGACGGAAGACGAGATCTACCAGTCGATGAAGGACCTGCGCGAGGCCTCGGTCGACATCCTTACGCTGGGCCAGTACCTGCGCCCGTCGGAGCACCACGTGCCGCTGGACCGCTGGGTGCATCCCGACGAGTTCCGCCGCTGGAAGGAGATCGGCGAGGGCGAGCTGGGCTTCGGACACGTGGAAAGCGGGCCGCTGGTGCGCTCGTCGTACCACGCCAAGGAGCAGGCGCGCACCATCGACGCGGGCGGGCCGGGAAGCATCACGCAGATCGTTGACGCCGACGTGGACTCCGACGTGCAGATCGACGCGTCCGAAGCCGCCCTGCGCGCCGCGATGGTTCGGCCCCCCGCGCCGCGCCTGGTCCAGATCGGTGGGCTGTAGTTCGCGTGGCGGAACAGCGCCTGCGGGCGTACGTGGACACCTCTGTATTCGGAGGCTGCTTCGATTCCAAGTTCGAGCTTGCGTCGCGACGCTTGTTCGGGCGGTTCCGGTCTGGTGAGTACGTGCTGGTGATTTCCGACGTGACCGTCAGGGAATTGGAATCCGCGCCCGACGCGGTGCAGGAGGTACTGCGGCAGGTGCCGCTGGCGAACATGGAGCGCTGGCCGATCAGTGCCGAGGCCGAGCAGCTCGCCGAGCGCTACCTCGCCGAAGGTGTGATCCCGAAGCGGCTGTGGTTCGATGCGCAGCACATCGCCCTGGCCACGCTGTCGCGGGTGGACGTGCTGGTCAGTTGGAACTTCAAGCACATGGTGAACTTCCAGCGCGTCCGTGGCTATAATGCCGTGAATTCCCGGTTGGGGTATCCGCCGATCGAGATTCGTACGCCGCAGGAGGTGGGTGCTTATGAAGACTGAACCACAGATCGACTGCGTGGCGCTGATGCGGGAGATCCGCGACAGGTTGAACGACGAGGTCGCGGGGCTGACACCCGAGCAGCGCCGGGAATACATCCGGCGCTCCGCGGAGAGGGTGCGGCGGGATCTGCCGCTGCCGGACTATCCGGCCGGTGCCCAAGGCCAGCTGAAGCGGGCGGCACTTTGACGCTCCCTCGACGACCCGCCATGGTCCGGCGCTCCACGCCGCGGCTGGTGCAGATCGGCGGATTGGGCTGATGCAGGCGCTCTCGTCCGACGTGCGTGTCACCATTGACGAGTACCTGGACGGGATCGAACTCGCGGAGGAGTTCCGCGAGTACGTGGACGAACGCGTGCGGATCGTCCCGCCCACGACCCTCGAGCACGCGCTCCTGGTGAGCAGCATCGGCACTGTCCTGGACCGCGCGGCGCGGCGGCAAGGATGTCGAATTCTGCGTCGCGGGATGTTGATCGGAGCGGCGGGCGACGTGTTTTCCCCTGACGTGATGGCGTACGGGGGAAAGGCTCAACTGGCGCATCATGGGGACACCGATCTGCTCCTGAACCCCGTCCTGCTGGTCGAGATTGTTTCGCCGGAAAGTTGGGGGTACGAGCGCGGAAGGAAGTGGCAGGGCTATCGCAGCATCGCGTCGCTGCAGGAGTACCTGCTGGTGGCAGAGGACGCGCCGCGGGTGGAGCGCTTCACGCGCCACGGGGAGCATTTCTGGCTGTATGGCGAAACGACGGGCCTGGACGGCGAGATCCAGCTGGAATCGTTGAACGTTACGCTGAAGCTGGCCGACATCTACGACGGCGTGCTCTCGGCAGATTCGGGAAGAGAAGAGTGATGGCAGACGAAAACACGCAGGACATCGCGCACGCGGAAGACCAGGCGCCCGAGGCGGCGGTGCAGGAGGCCGCGCCCGACCGCGAGGCGATGACGGCCGAAAAGCCGGCGCTGAGCGACGAGGAGCGGCTGCAGGGGCTGGAGCCCGACAAGCTGCGCAAGATGATGTACGACATGCTGCTGGCTCGCCGCTTCGAGGAGAAGGTTGCCGAGGCGTACGCGCTGGGCAAGATCGGCGGCTTCTGCCACCTGTACATCGGCCAGGAGGCCGTCGCCGTGGGCGCCATCCATGCGCAGACGCCCGACGATTACGTGATGACCGCCTACCGCGAGCACGTGCACGCGCTGCAGTGCGGTGTGACCCCGGGCGCGGTGATGGCCGAGCTGTACGGCCGCGCCGACGGCTGCAGCAAGGGCAAGGGCGGCAGCATGCACATGTTCGACGCCGAAAAGAACTACCTGGGCGGCCACGGCATCGTGGGCGGGCAGATTCCGCTGGCGCTGGGCGTGGCGTGGAAGATCAAGTACCGCCAGGAAGAGCGCGTCATCCAGGTGTACTGCGGCGAGGCGGCGGTGAACCAGGGCGCGTTCCACGAGTCGCTGAACATGGCGGCGCTGTGGAAGGTGCCCATGATCCTGATTGTCGAGAACAACCGCTTCGGCATGGGCACCGCCTGGGAGCGCGCGTCGTCGCTGTACGACATCTACCAGAAGGCCACGGCCTACGCCATGCCGAGCGCAGTGGCGGACGGCATGGACGTGCTGGACATGTACCGCGTTACCAAGGAGGCCGTGGACCGCGCCCGCGCCGGCGGCGGCCCCACGCTCATCGAGGCGCGCACCTACCGCTTCGTGGGCCACTCCATGTCCGACCCGGTCTCCGGCGTGTACCGCACGAAGGAGGACGTGGAGAAGGAAAAGGGCAATGACCCCATCCGCATCTTCGCCGACCTGCTGGCGCGCCAGAACATCCTGAGCCAGGAAGAGCTGGAGCAGATGGATGAAGAGGTGAAGCGCGTCTCGGAAGAGTCCGCCGACTTCGCCGAAAAGTCGCCGGAGCCCGCCGTGGACGAGCTCTACACCGAGATCTACGCAACCGAGGACGTCAACGGACGCCTCTACTTCGACGGGAGGCGCTGAGGCATGGCCGTCATTACGTATCGTGAGGCCCTGAACCAGGCGCTCGCGGAGGAGATGGAGCGCGATCCGGACGTGTTCCTGATGGGCGAGGAAGTGGGCGTGTACAACGGCGCCTACAAGGTTTCCAAGGGGCTGCTGGAAAAGTTCGGCGAAATGCGCGTGGTCGACACGCCCATCACCGAGCTGGGCTTCGCGGGGCTGGGCGTGGGCGCGGCCATGACGGGCGTGCGCCCGGTGATTGAGTTCATGACCTGGAACTTCGCCATCCTGGCGTTCGACCAGATCTTCAACTCGGCCGCGAAGATGCGCTCCATGAGCGGCGGCCAGTTTAAGATGCCCATCACCTTCCGCGGCCCCACCGGCGCCGCGCTCCAGCTGGCTGCGCAGCACTCCCAGGCGCTGGAGTCGCAGGTGGCCCACTACCCGGGCGTGAAGGTGGTGGTCCCCGGTACCCCGGCCGACGCCAAGGGGCTGCTGAAGGCCGCCATCCGCGACGACGACCCGGTGTGCGTCTTCGAGGGCGAAATGCTGTACAACCTCAAGGGCGAGGTGCCCGAGGACGACGACTTCATCATTCCGCTGGGCGTGGCCGACCTCAAGCGCCAGGGCAGCGACGTGTCGATCATCACGCACGGCAAGATGATCCACGTGGCGCTGCAGGCCGCCGCGCAGCTGGAAAAGAACGGCATCGACGCCGAGGTGCTGGACCTGCGCAGCCTTCGCCCGCTGGACACCGACGCCATCCTGGCCACCGTCGCCAAGACCAACCGCGTGGTGCTGCTGGAAGAGGGCTGGGCCTTCGGCGGCATCACGGCCACCATCGCCGCGCTGATCCAGGAAGAGGCGTTCGATCACCTGGATGCCCCGGTGCTGCGCGTCACCCAGGCCGACGTGCCCATGCCGTACGCCAAGGCCATGGAGCGCGCCGCCAAGCCGAGCGTCGAGATGGTGATCCAGAAGGTGAACCAGGTTCTCTACAGGTAAGCAGTGCGAAAGTGCGAAGGTGCGAAAGTGCGAAAGTCGGCACTCTCGCACTCTCGCACTCTCGCACTTTCGCACTTCTGAACCGAGCAGACGATGGCGACGAAAGTCTACATGGAGGCGCTCTCCCCCACGATGGAAGAGGGGCGCCTGATCAGCTGGCTGAAGAACGAGGGCGACGACGTCAAGGAAGGCGACGTCCTGGCCGAGGTCGAGACCGACAAGGCCACCATGGAGCTGGTGGCCCGCGGCTCCGGCGTGCTTCGCAAGCGCCTGATCGGCGACGGCGAAACCTCGCCCGTCGGTACCATGATCGCCGTGATCGCCGGGGCCGACGAAGACGTCTCCAGCCTCACGGGCGGGGCCGACGCCAAGCCCGCGCCGGCCCCCGCGGCCGGGGGTGGCGAGGCCAGCGCGCCGACCGCGTCCGAGGCGGGCCCGGCGGCGCAGGATGAGGCCGATGCACCGCAGGCCGATGCGTCGCCCGCGCCCACGTCCGAGGCCAAGCCGCAGGCGGCGCCCGCCGAGGCGCAGCCTTCCACGGTCTCTGCCGAGGGCGGGGCGGGGCAGGACGGCGGGCGGGTTAAGGCCTCGCCGCTGGCCCGCAAGCTGGCGGCTGAGGCCGGGATGCAGATCGGCGCCGTGCAGGGCAGCGGCCCCGGTGGGCGCATCGTAAAGCGCGACATCGAGGAGGCCGTCGCCCGCGGCGGGACCCCCGCGGCCGCGCAGCCTGCCGCGGCTGCCCCGGCGGAGACCGCGCAGCCCCAGGCCCCTGTGTCCGCGCCCGTGCCGGTGTCGACGGACGCGCGGTTCCGTGCGCACCCGCTCACGCAGATGCGCAAGACCATCGCGCGGCGGCTGGCGCAGTCCATCGGTCCCGTTCCCACCTTCTATCTCACCATCGAGGTAGACATGGGCGAGGCGGTGGCCCTGCGCGCGCGCATCAACGAGCGCTTCGCCAAGGAGGGCGTCAAGACCAGCCCCAACGACCTGGTGATCAAGGCAGTCGCGGTCGCGCTCCGCAAGCACCCGTTCGTGAACGCGGCGTGGACGGGCGATGCCATCCACCTCTTCGAGCAGGTGCACATCGGCGTGGCCGTGGCTATCGACGAGGGGCTGATCACGCCGGTGATCCGCGACGCCGACCTCAAGGGCATCTCCGACATCTCGCGCGAGGTCAAGGAGCTGGCCGGCCGCGCACGGGAAAAGAAGCTGAAGCCCGAGGAGTTCACGGGAAGCACCTTCAGCATCAGCAACCTGGGGATGTTCGGCATCGAGGAGTTCACGGCCATCATCAACCCGCCCGAGGCGGCGATCCTGGCCGTGGGCGCCATCACCCCCAAGGTGGTGGTGGACG
>NZ_DATBNB010000843.1 GCF_036554565.1 Longimicrobium sp.
CATCTGCCCCCGGATGTATTCGTAGGTGCCCACGTACCGCTCCAGCACCGCCCTGGGAACACGCACCGCGGCGGGCGGCGGCGGCGGTGGCGGCGCCGCGGGAGACCCCTTGCGGCGGATCCGGGACTCCATGCCCACGCCGTCGCTGACGATTTGCGTCACGCCTCCCGCCGCGTCGATCACGAACTCCGTCGTGAGGATGGCGCCGATCCTGAACAGGGTTTCGGAAATCGGCACGAAGGCATGCCGCTGTCCCGGCTGCTCCCGGATGAGCGTGTCTCCGGCGACGAGGATCTTGATGGTGTTTCCGTTCGCCTCATACTCGCCCACGTACCGCTCGAGCACCGACCTGGGAACGCGCACGGGTCCCTGCGCCTCCATGGGCTCGGCCGCCATGGCGAGAGCGAGCACACCTGCCGCGATCCCGGCGTTGCGATGGTTGATCATTCGATCCCTTCCTCTTCTCAGCGGATGCGTGATGCCTGGACCTTCTGGCTGCCCTGCTCCAGGACCAGGCCGGTGGCCTTTCCGGTGCCGTCGAGCTGGAACTCGATGAAATTGGGGCCCAGCTGGAAGCGGGTGTCCGAGCGCCCGTAGATGACGGTGTCCGGGTTGCTGCCCATCTTCGCCACCAGCATCGCCCCGTAGCGGCGGAAGTTCAGGAGGGTTCCGCCCGTCGTCCGGTACTCGCCCACGTAGCGGTCCAGGACGGCCGCCGGCAGCATGAGCGAGCCCGGGGGGCCGTGGCCTGCGTGCGCCGGAGCCGCGAGCGTTGCCTGCGGAAACGAGTCGATCAGCTCCGCCATGCGCCGGCGCGTCGCCTCGTCGGGCAGGCGGCCGATGCCGCCGCCGATGTTGTCGAGCATGTGCGTGGCCTTGGTCGTTCCCACGCGGGCCACGGTGACGGCCGGGTGGCTGATGACGTACTTGAGGAAGAACTGCGCCCAGCTCCGGGCGTCGAACTCGGCGGCCCACTCCGGAAGGGGGCGGTTGGCGACGCGCGAAAAAAGGCTGGTGCCGCTCGCGGTGCAGCTGGCTCCCCCGGCGTTGCCGAAGGGAAAGAACGCCATCACGCCGATCTTCCGCTCCAGGGCCAGCGGCAGGATCGTGTCCTCCACGCGCCCGCGGTTGCCCACGTCGTAGTCGACGCCGATGAAGTCGATCGGCTCGCTGCGCATGACCGCTTCGAGCTGGGGATACACGGCGTCGGCGATCACCTGCACGCCGATGTACCGGACGCGCCCCGCCGCCTTCTCTTCCTTGAGCGCGGCGAGGTGCATGGGGTCGCCCTGGGGGGGGAGCATGACCAGGTCCAGCCGCGGCACCCCGAGCCTCGCCAGCAGCGTGTCGACGTGGGCTTTCACGGAGCCGGGCCCGAGCTGCGCCGGGCCGGGAGGGGTGCCCCGCGTGGACCAGAAGAGCCGGTTCGTAATCCCGAGCTCGTTCGCGGCCGTGGCGTGGAACTGCTCCGCGGCCCCGTTGCCGTGCTGCGCGTCGTAGACCCGGCCGCCGTTGTCGGCGAAGGTCTTCAGGACCTCCTTGAGCGCGGCGGGATCCGCGCACCCGGCGTGGTTGGAGAACGAGAGGCCGATGACCGGGACCGTCTCGCCGGAGGACGGAATGGCCCGCTGGATGAGCGCCGCGCCCGGATCCCGGAGTGCACGGAGCAGTTCCGGAGTGAGCGCCACCGCGGCGCCGGCGCCGGCGGCGATGCCGAGGAACTTACGACGGTTGATCATACGATCTTCTGCGTGGAGGGTGAGTGATCACGAGCCGTGACGGCGTCGTTTTCATCTGCCGGCTGCCTCGATCGAGCGTTCCGCGGGGCTCGGCCGGATGGCCGGCGTCCTCGTCCATACGACGCCATCGGGGGTGCCTTCTCACGAGTGTCCCGTCAGATTAAGCCAAGTAATTGCGGATCGCAACACGCGGGAGCCCAGGCCCCCGCCCGAGGACGCAAGGTACGAACGGCGGCGGAGCGTACCGAAGCGCCGTCGCGTCGTTCCGCCGGGCATGCTGGTTCGTTCGAGAAACGCTCAGCGCAGCCGCGTCAGCCGGACGACGCGCGCCACCGGCGCCATCGACACGAGCTCCAGCGAGATCCCGCGTGGACCGTCTGCCATCAGGTACACTGCCGCGTGCCCGCCGTCCGCGGCCGCGAGGGTGTGTTCGCCGCTGGCGCGCCGGCTGGCGCGGCCCGGGAAACCCGCTGAAAGGGGGCCGGACAGGCGCGCACGCTCGGCATGGTCCCACGACGTGTAGCGCGGCAGGTCGTGCACTACGCCCGGGTCGATGAGCCCGGCGGTGACGCTGGCGAGCGCCTGCCGGTCCGTCAGGTCCGCGTAGCCGATGCCGAGCACCGAGGTCATTTGCCCGATGACCGCGGGGCGATCGGTCCAGTCGACGGGCGCGTAGATGAGGCGCTGGTACAGTGTCGGCCGGCGCCCGTGATCCGTGGACGCCTCGCCCGCCAGCTCGCGGAGGAACAGGAGCATGCGCGCATTCGCCCCGTAGCGGCCGTTGCTCTGCCAGGGCCCTTGCTCCGGCTGCGTGCCCCACAGGCCGACCGCGCCTTCGAAGTGGGCCGGTGCGCCGCTGCCGACGGCCGAGTGGCGCGCGCCGAGCGGCTGCCCCGAGGCGATGCGGCTGGCCGACTCCATCGCGAGCGTGGCCAGTCCCTCGCCCAGGATGCCGGCGATGCGACCGCGGCGGCTGGTCAGCGCGTCGGCGTTGTGGGCGTACTCGTGAAGGAACACCCCCGCCACGAAGCCCGGGTTCTGGTACTGCGGCAGCGCGAACCGGTCGGCGCTGTGAAGGCTTACCACCATCTCGGAAGACCGCGGGCAGCTCGCCTGGGTGGCGAGGTTCATGGTCGGCAGCGGCCCGTCGTAGGCGAAGCCGGTGCCGAACTGAAGGGAGCCGAGCAGCACGTAGAAGCGGCCGCCGCCGCCGGCGGGAGGCTGAAAGTCGGCGTCGAAGAGCGAGCGCATGGTCGGCAGCAGCCACCGGTCGGCCATCCCTGCCGCGTCGCGCAGCCAGCCGTTCGTCGCCGGGTCCAGGAACGCCGCGGCAGACGGGTGCCGCAGATCCACGACGACGGCGACCCGGCCCGAGAGGGCGACCACCTTCGCCCGGAAGCTGGGCACCGATGCCGCCGGCTGATTGCAGATGTCCGGCGCTGCGGAGAACCAGTCCACGAAGCGCAGCGTGTCGCCGACGACCGCCGTCGCGTAGCGCGGGTCGAAGGGCACCGGCGCCTGAGAGTAGTCGCCCGCCAGCGGGGCCACGTTCGGCACCGTGGGCTCCAGCGGCGTGCCGGCACCGGGTGCGGAGAATGGTGGGAGCGGTCCCCGTGCGTCGGTGGATGCGAGCGCCGGGGAGGTGGCGTCACCGGTGCCGAGAAGGCGGACGGAGACCAGCATCCGGGGCGACTCCATCTCCGCCGTCGGCACCGCCAGGTTGGCGGCGCTCAGCACGTAGTCCTCGTCCGCCGCGGGAAGGCGCAGGCACTGCAGGTCGGCCGGGGCGAGGACGCGTGACTCGGCCGGGCGCAGCGAGACGCTCGGCGGGACGCGTACGACGGCATCGATGGGCCCCGATCCCTCCGCCGACACCTTCACCGCGCGCATGTCGGTTTCGCAGGCGCGGATGGACGGCACCCGGAACGCGGCGACGCTGTCGGAGTGGGCGACGAGTTCCGTGGCCGCCACCCCGTCGAGCAGCAGGGAGCGCAGGCTGCTTAGGCCGGAGCCGCGGACCTGGACGATCTGCCCGGGACGGAGGGTGTCGACGGAGGCGAGGTGAACCGGTTGCGCCGGCTCTACGGGCGCGCCGCCATCGCAGGCGACGACCAGCGCGACGAGGAGCGCGGGGAGCAGCGGGGCAGGGCGCACGGCGACCTCCGAGTCGTGAAGCTGGTGGGGCGAGTCCCGCGAGCCCGTTTGCGCGTCGGCGGGGGCGGTGGCCAGTGAACGCGCGGCGAGGGAGATTTCAGACGTTTTGTGACGTGGCCTCCTCCCCGGAGCAGGCGTCCAAATGTATACGTTCGCGACTGGCGCGCAAAGTCGTCCAACGGGTTCCCGCGCCGCTGCCAGCTGTCGACGGCCGCCCATCCGCGAGTCGTCCCGCCGCCGATCTCGAACGCGTTCAGCATCGCGTTTTCCGCCACACCCGGGGCGGCGCGTCCGGGGTCTCCAAGCGTGCCGCCGACCTCCGTCCTCTCCATTCGACCGACCCAATCTGCCGTTCATCGGAAGTCCGCTTCCGAGACTTCGTCCTGCGCTGCAGCTTTGCGGAGCGAGCCGATCACCACTGGCGATCGGCCTGACGGAGCGCCGACGATCGACGGCGCGGACCGCTCCCCATCCATCGTACCGCCCGCCGATGCCCATCCCTGGAGAATCGATGCTGAACCTGTCCGACGTCAGCCACGTGTACGCCAACGGCACGCGCGCCCTGGACCACGTCACCCTGTCCATACCGCGCGGCATGTACGGCCTTTTGGGTCCGAACGGGGCGGGGAAGTCTACCCTCATGCGCACCATCGCCACGCTGCAGACGCCGACCGAGGGCGCCATCCGCTTCGGCGACGTGGACGTGATCGCCGAGCCGGAGAAGCTGCGGCGCACCCTGGGCTACCTGCCGCAGGACTTCGGGGTGTATCCGCGCGTTTCCGCCTACGAGATGCTGGACCACATGGCGGTGCTGAAGGGCGTCGCCTCCGCCGCCGATCGCCAGGCGACGGTGGAAAGCCTGCTGCAGCAGGTGAACCTGTGGAGCGTCCGCAGGAAGTCGCTGGCCGGCTTCTCCGGTGGGATGCGGCAACGCTTCGGCATTGCCCAGGCGCTGATCGGCAACCCGGAGCTGATCATCGTCGACGAGCCGACCGCCGGGCTGGACCCGGAGGAGCGCAACCGCTTCCTGAACCTGCTAGCGGAGATCGGCGAAAGCGTGGTGGTGATCCTTTCCACGCACATCGTGGAGGACGTTGCCGACCTCTGCCCACGGATGGCGGTGCTGGCGGACGGGCGGGTGCAACTGGAAGGCGCGCCGCTGGACCTCATCCTCTCCACCCGTGGCCGGATCTGGATGAAGGTGATCGACCGCGGCGAACTGGCCGCCTGCCGCGAACGCTACGACGTGCTCTCCACGCGCCTCTTCGCCGGACGCACCATCGTGCACGTGTTGGCGGACCAGGACCCGCGCGACGGCTTTACCCCGGTGGATGCCGGGCTGGAGGACGTCTACTTCTCGACCCTGGCGCAGTCGCGCCGCGCGGCCTGAGGAAAGACGATGCTCATCGACATCGCCCGATTCGAGTTCCGCTACCTGCTGCGCAACCCGCTTCTCTGGGTTTCCGCCGCGGCGGTCTTCGCGCTGTACTTCGTCTCCATCAGCACCGGGTTCGCGCTCGGCTCGGAAGGCGGCCTGCTGCACAACGCGGCCTTCGCGACGCTGCGGAACTACCTGATGGTCTCGATCTTCTTCATGTTCGTAACCACGTCGTTCGTCGCCAACGCGGTGATCCGCGACGACGAGACCGGCTACGGGCCCATCATGCGGTCCACGCCGATCAGCAAGTTTGCGTACCTGGCCGGCCGCTTCCTGGGCGCGTTCGCCATCGCGGCGCTCTGCCTTCTGCTGGTGCCGCTGGGCATCTGGCTGGGATCGATGATGCCCTGGGCAGATCCCGCGACCGTGGGACCCTATCGGCTGATCGACCATCTGTACGGCTACTTTCTGGTCGGGCTCCCCAACATCCTCGTCCACTCCGCCATCTTCTTCGCGCTGGCGACGATCACGCGGTCGATGATGGGCTCCTACCTGGGCGTCATCAGCTTCGTCTCCGCCTACTTCGTCCTGGAGGGCGCCTTCGCCGACCGGCCGCAGCTGCAGACGGCGGCCGCGATGGCGGACCCGTTCGGGGGACGCGCGCTGAACGATGCCACGCGGTACTGGACGGTGGCCGAGCGGAACGTGACGCTTCCCGAGTTCAGCGGCGCGCTGCTCTACAACCGCCTGCTGTGGATCGCCATCGCCATCGGCTGCCTGGCGCTGGCCCACGCCGTCTACCGCTTCGCGGACCAGGGGATGTCGAGACGCGAGCGGAAGAAGCAGACGCTCGCGGGCCGAGAGGCCGTGGAAGCGCCGCAGGTGGC
>NZ_DATBNB010000844.1 GCF_036554565.1 Longimicrobium sp.
CTGCGGGTGGCGGTGGACTGCGGCAACGGGGCCGGCGCGCTCGTCGCGCGCCAGCTCTTCGACCGGCTGGGCGTCCAGGCCACGTACCTGTTCTGCGAGAGCGACGGCACCTTCCCCAACCACCACCCCGACCCGGTGGTGGACAAGAACCTGGTGGACATCATCGCCAAGGTGAAGGAGACCGGGGCCGACCTGGGCGTGGCTTTCGACGGCGACGCCGACCGCATCGGCGCCATCGACGACCAGGGCGGCATCGTCCGCGGCGACACGCTGCTGCTTCTGTACGGGCTGGACCTGCTCCAGAAGCACGGGCCGGGGCAGAAGGTGGTGCTGGACGTCAAGTGCTCGCAGCAGCTGACCGAGGTGCTGGAAAGCAACGGCGGCGTGGCGCTCATGAACGCCACCGGCCACTCGCTGATCAAGGAGCGGATGAAGGAGGAGCACGCGCTCCTGGCCGGCGAGCTCTCCGGGCACATCATGTTCGGCGACGACTACTACGGCTTCGACGACGCGCTGTACGGCGCGCTGCTGCTGATCGACATCGTGGCGCGCAGCGGCCGACCGCTCAGCGCCTGGCTGGCGGAGTTCCCCCAGTTCGTTTCCACCGCCGAGCTGCGCTACCCGGCCACGGAAGAAACCAAGTTCGAGATCGTGGGCCGCGCCACGGAGCACTTCCGCAAGGACCACGACGTGATCGACGTGGACGGTGCGCGCGTGCTGTTCGGTGACGGCTGGGGGCTGATCCGCGCCTCGAACACCGAGCCGGTGCTGGTGGCGCGCTACGAGGCGCGCTCCGCCGAGCGCCTGCAGGAGATCCGCTCCACGATGGAAGGCTGGCTGCAGGGCGAGGGCATCGGCGGGCCGTCCGTGGGGCACTGAGAGGACGCCTCGGCGGGGTTGGGTGGGGGTGGGCAGGTTCGGTGCTCGGGCCGGCGCCCCCCATCCCCAGCCCTTCCCCCGCAAACTGCGCGGGGGAAGGGAGCCAGTGTGGGGCGCTTCCGGTGTCCGGGTGCGCGCTCCAGGGCCTGTCATCCTGAGGCCCAGGCGCACCTTACTGGCCCGCACGCCGAGCCTCGCGGGCCGAAGGATCCAGCCGCGGATGCGTACTCGGCTGGGCGCGGCAGCGGTCATCGAAGCGTGGGCCTCGGCTGCCGTGGGGCCCTCACCCGGCCGCGCTGACACGCGTGCCACCCTCTCCCACAAACAGCGTGGCAAACAGCGTGGGAGAGGGGGTACACCCCATGATCGGGTGTAGAATCCGTTCCTCCTTGAGCAGGAGCGTGCGGCATGGCGGTGAACTCGTCCAGTCCGTTGAACGCGGTGGCGGCGATGATGGTCCTGTGGGCCGCCCTCATCACGCTGCCGCTGGGTGTCGTGGGCTCGCTCTCGGATACCGGGCCCATGCGCATGGTGTTCGTGCTCATGGCCGCGAGCGGGCTCGCCATGCTGTACGGCGGCGTGAAGATGTGGCGGCAGTGGCGGCGCGCCGTTGTCATCGAGCGCGAGCACCAGGAGGCCATCCGCGAGGCGGTCGGTGCGCCGCCGGTGGAGCCCGGCGCGCCCACCCTGCCCGCCGCGGACCTTGCCGTGCGGTCCCACGGAACGGTGCTGGCGCGATGGACCTACGCCGCGGACGAGTGGCGCGAGTTCACCCGCGCGGAGTGGAAGCACCGGGCGATCGAGGCGGGGACCGTTGCCGGGCTGCTCCTGCTGGTGGGCTACTGCGCCGGCCGGGGCGGCGGCGACGAGGGCAATGCCATGATGGCCTCCGCCTTCATGGTGGCGGTCGCCGTCGGCGGCGGACTGCTGGGCCGGGCCCACTTCGCCCGGCAGGCCAACCAGTCGGCGCCCGGCGAAGCCATCATCACGCCGACGGCGGTGGTGCTCAACGGCAAGTACCACGTGCTGCGGAACGAAACGTACAGCTTCCAGGGCGTGCGGTACGACCTGGAGGCGAAGCCGCCCCTGCTGGAGTTCAGCATCAGCTGGAGCACGCGCCGGGGGCCTTCGGGCGAAAAGATCCGCGTTCCCGTGCCCGCCGGGCGCGAGGCGGAGGCCCGGGAGGTGGTGGCCGCGCTGGGCGGCCGGGTGGACGGGCCGGGCCCGCCCGGAACGTCCTGAACCAGCTTGCCGCCCCCTTGCGGCAGGCGTAGAATGTGGCCCCGCTGCAAAGGGTTCGTGGCGCAGAAAACCGTGGCTGGCGGCGGGCTGTGAAGCGGCAGCATGGCACCCGGGCTGGAAGCCGCGGCCAGATTCGTGCGCCGGGGAGGCACCCGCGCCATCATCGCGCGGCTGGACTCAGGGAAGCGGTGGCGGGGCAGGCGGGGACGGAGATCGTACTTTCAACCACAGGACAGCTGTGAACATCCACGAATACCAGGCGAAGGAGCTGCTCGCCGCACAGGGGGTTCCCGTCCCCATGGGCGAGGTGGCCACCACGCCCGAGCAGGCAGAAGCGATCGCCCGGCGGCTAGGCGGCGCCGTGGTGGTGAAGGCCCAGGTGCACGTGGGCGGCCGGGGCAAGGCCGGCGGCGTGAAGCTGGCCAGCACCCCCGAAGAGGCCCGCGACAAGGCCGCGGCCATCCTGGGGATGGACATCAAGGGCCTCACGGTGGAGAAGGTGCTGATCGCCCCCGCCGAGGACATCGCCAGCGAGGCCTACGTGGGCATCATCCTGGACCGCGCCAGCAAGGCGCCGGTGTGGATGGTTTCCGCCGCCGGCGGCATCGACATCGAAGAGGTGGCCGCCACCGACCCGGACAAGATCACCAAGATGGCGGTGGACCCGCGCTACGGGTTCCTTCCCCACCAGGCCCACCTGCTGGCGACGAAGCTGTACAGCGATCCCAGGCAGGTTCGCGCCACGGCCAGGATCCTCCAGCAGCTGTACAAGGCATTCATCGAGGCGGGCGCCTCGCTGGCCGAGATCAACCCGCTGATCACCACGCCCTCGGGCGAGGTGAAGGCCATCGACGCCAAGTTCAACATCGACGACAACGAGCTCTTCCGCCTGCCCGCCATCGAGGCGCTGCGCGACGTATCGTCCGAGGACCCCGCCGAGGTGCTGGCGCGCGAGGCCAACCTCACCTTCATCAAGCTGGACGGCGACGTCGGCTGCGTGGTGAACGGGGCCGGGCTGGCGATGGCCACCATGGACCTGGTGAAGTACTACGGCGGCGAGCCCGCCAACTTCCTGGACATCGGCGGCTCGTCGAACCCCGAGAAGGTGGTGAACGCGCTCAAGATCATCACCACCGACAAGCAGGTGAAGGCCATCCTGTTCAACATCTTCGGCGGCATCACGCGCACCGACGACGTGGCGAACGGCATCGTGACGGCGACGAAGATGATCGACATCAAGGTGCCCATCGTCATTCGCCTTACCGGCACCAACGAGGAGATCGCCGTGAAGATCCTGGCCGAGAACGGCTTCGCCGCGATGACCGACATGGACGAGGCCGTGCAGAAGGCCGTCGCTTTGGCCAAGGGGGAGGCCCAGTGAGCATCTTCATCGATCAGAGCACCCGCCTCGTCGTACAGGGCATCACCGGGCGTGACGGCTCGTTCCACGCCAAGCAGATGATGGAGTACGGCACCAACGTGGTCGCGGGCGTCACGCCGGGGAAGGGCGGCCAGACGTTCGAGGGGAGCGTGCCCATCTTCAACACCGTCGAAGAGGCGATGAAGGAAACGGGCGCCAACTCGTCGGTCATCTACGTGCCGCCGGCCTTTGCCGCCGACGCCATGTTCGAGGCCGCCGACGCGGGGATCTCGTTCATCGTCTGCATTACCGAGGGCGTGCCGGTGCTCGACATGACCCGCGTGCGGCCCTACGTGCTGGACAAGGGCGCGCGGCTCCTGGGCCCCAACTGCCCCGGCCTGCTTTCGGCCGGCAAGAGCAAGGTGGGGATCATCCCCGGCCACATCACGCAGCCCGGGCCCGTGGGACTGGTGTCGAAGTCCGGCACGCTGACCTACGAGGTGGTCTACAAGCTCAAGGGCGCGGGGATCGGCACCACGACGTGCGTCGGCATCGGCGGCGATCCCATCAACGGCACGTCGTTCATCGACTGCCTTGCGGCGTTCGAGGCCGACCCGGAGACGACGGCCATCGTGATGCTGGGCGAGATCGGCGGAACGGACGAGCAGGATGCCGCCGCCTACATCAAGCAGCACGTGACGAAGCCGGTGGTGGGCTTCATCGCGGGCCAGACGGCGCCCCCGGGGCGGCGGATGGGCCACGCGGGCGCCATCATCTCCGGCAGCGCGGGTACGGCCGAGGAGAAGCTTCAGGCCTTCCGCGACAACGGGATCGCCGTCGCCCAGCGACCGCTGGACGTGGTGGGGCTCATCCAGGAGGTTCTCTGAGCGAGGCCCCCTCGCGGGCGGGGCGCGAAGTTCGGCTGACGGAGATCCTGCGTCCCGAGCACGTCGTCGCCCCGCTCTCGGCGGCCACGATTCCCGAGGCCGTCACGCAGCTGGCGCGCACGCTGGTCGCCTCGGGCGCGGTGCCCGACCGCGAGAAGCTGCGCAAGCTGCTCACCGCAACTCGCGTCCGCGACCTGATCCACGTGGGCGACCGCGTGGTGATGCCCCACCTGCGCACCGACGCGGTGGAAGAGCTGGTGGTGGCCATCGGCATTGCGCCGCGGCCGCTGCCCGAGGCGCCGGGCGACGCGGGCGCCGTGGCGCAGGTGGTGGTGCTCGTGCTGGCACCCCTTTCCGCCGCGGGATTGTACCTGCAGACGGTGGCGGCGCTGGCGCGCGTGCTTCGGCACGACGACGTGGTCGACCGCCTGGTGGCGTCGGCGAGCGCGGGCGACGTGCTGGCCATCCCCTCCGTCCGCGAGATCACCATCCAGCCGCGGCTGCTGGTGCGGGACGTGATGACGCAGCGCGTCTTTCGCACCACGCCGGACTCGCCGGTGCAGGAGGTGCTGGAGATGATCGCCGAGCACAAGCTGCGCGCGGTGCCCGTCGTCGGCGAGAACCGCGAGGTGCTGGGGATGGTGAGCGACCGCGACCTGCTGCGGCACTTTCTCCCCGGCGTGCAGCGCCCGGCGGACGCCAACGCGCTGGTGTGGCAGGAAACGCGGGTGCGCGAGGTGATGTCGCGCTCCGTGATCTGCGTTTCGGAGGACCAGGCGCTGGCCGAAGTGACCGGCATGCTGGTGAGCAAGGACATCGAGCGCCTGCCGGTGGTGCACGATGGGCAGCTGACCGGCTTTTTGACCCGCGGCGACATCCTGCGCAAGGTGTTCGGGTTCGCCGCGGCTCCCGTAGACCCTGACCACGAAGGATAGATCTCTCATGGCACGCACCTTCGCCATCATCAAGCCCGACGCCGTGCAGAACGGCCATGCCGGCAACATCATCGCCCACGTCCAGAAGGCGGGCTTCCGCATTTTGGGGATGAAGCTCACGCAGATCAGCCTTCCGCAGGCCCGGAAGTTCTACGAGGTGCACGCGGAGCGCGGGTTCTACGGCGAGCTGGTGGAGTTCATGTCCAGCGGCCCGTCGGTGGTCCTCGCGCTGGAGGCCGACAACGCGGTGGCCCTGTGGCGCGAGACCATCGGCACCACCGACCCGGCTGAGGCCGCCGAGGGCACCATCCGCAAGCTGTACGCGGAGAACAAGGGCCGCAACGCGGTGCACGGCTCCGACAGCGACGAGAACGCCGCCCTCGAGATCGCCTTCTTCTTCAGCGGCACCGAGCTGGTGGGCTGAGGTTCGCCGGGACGACCAGTCCCGCGGCGGCGATGTAGTTTCGAATGACGGGGGCGCTCTCCAGCGGAGGGCGTCCCCGTTCGCCTTGCTGACACCGAGACCGTTGCCCGGGCGCCGGATTTCCGCTTATCCTGTCCCTTTCGCGTGTACCTGCCCCCCGCCGTGGAGACCCTTCCATGCTCCTGAAGATGTTCGTGCTGGCCGCCGCGTTCCAGCAGCCGCCGGCGCCGCCGCCCTCCCCCGTCGCGCAGATCCGCGTGACCCCCGCCGCCCCGGTGATCGCCGCGTACGACTCGCTGCAGCTCCGGGCCGAGGCGCTGGACGCGCAGGGCCGGCCGGTGCCCGGCGCGCGCATCGTCTTTCGCCCCGCCGGGGGCCGGTTCGAGGGGAGGGTGGACAGCACCGGGATGGTGCGCTCGGGGAGCACCGGGACGCTGCCGATTTCGGTGGTGGCGCTGGTGCAGGGGAGCCGCCCCGCGCTGCACCGGGTGGAGGTGCGCATGGTCCCCGGCGCCGCGGCGCGCGTGGAGGTGAGCCCGGGTACCGCGCGGCTGGTGGTGGGGCAGCGCCTGCGCCTGTCGGCCACCTCCTTCTCCGCGGCGGGCCATTCCCGCGAGGACGCGTTCAACTGGGCCAGCTCCCGGTCCTCCGTGGCGCGGGTGAACGAGGCCGGCGTCGTGGAGGCCGTGGCGCCCGGCCGCGCACGCGTTTCCGCGGCCGTGGGCGGGGCATCCGGCGCGGTGGAGGTGGAGGTGGTGGCGGACAACGTGGCGCGGCTGGAGATGACCCCCGCCACGCACGCCGCACGCACCGGCGACGTGGTGCGCTTCCGGGTGACGCCGCGCGACGCGCAGGGGCGGGAGATCCCCGGGCTGACCCCCACGTTCAGCGTTTCGCCGGGCGAGGGGGTGATCGGCGCGGACGGGGCGTTCGTGGGATACGAGGCCCGCGCCTACACGGTGACGGCGCTGCTGGGCCGGCACTCGGCGGACGCGACGGTCACGCTGCGGCACCGCGACGTGCGCCGGCCGGCCACCATCGTGGGGCGCCTGCCGCGCACCCGCTTCAGCACCGAGGAGGTGTGGCTGCACCCCAACGGCCGCAACGCCTACCTGGGCTCCGGCGCGGGGGGAGACGTGCTCTACGTGCTGGACGTCAGCGATCCGGCCAACCCCGTGGTCACCGACTCGATGGTGTCGAACACCCGCCGCGTGAACGACGTGATGACCACGCCGGACGGGCGCTACCTGGTCCACACGCGGGAGGGCTCGTCGGACCGCCGCGACGGGATCGTGATCGCGTCGCTGGAGGACCCGGCCCACCCGCGGGTGATCTCGGAGTTCAAGGAAGGGGTCAGCGCGGGGGTGCACTCCGCCTTCATCTACCAGGACCCGCGCCACGGAACGTACGTCTACCTCACCAACAACGGCACGGGCGCGCTGCACGTGCTGAACCTGGACGACCCGGCGAACCCGCGCGAGGTGGCGCGCTGGAGCACGCCGCGTCCGGACGCCGGGCGCAGCCTGCACGACGTGGACGTGCAGAACGGGCTGGCGTACCTGAGCTACTGGAATGACGGGCTGGTGATCCTGGACGTGGGGAACGGCGTCCGCGGCGGCACGCCCTCCAATCCGCAGCTGGTCTCGCAGTACCGGTACGACCTGAACGACCTGTACCGGCAGGTGGAGACCGTCGGCGGGCCCGGGTTCATCCGCGGCACGCACACGGCCTGGCGCCACCGCGACTACGTGTTCATCGCCGACGAGGTGTTCGCCTCCACGCCGCCCCGCGGCGCGCGCGACGCGTCGGCCGACCGCGCCTACGGGCGGATGCAGGTGATCGACGTGTCCGACATCACCCGCCCGCGCTCCGTGGCCTGGTACGAGCCCGAGTACGGCGGCGTGCACAACGTGTGGGTGGATGGCGAAACGCTGTACATGGGCGCCTACAACGGTGGCTTCCGCGCCTTCGACGTGAGCGGCGAGCTGCGCGGCGACCTGCGGGCGCAGGAACGCGAAATCGCGCACGTGCATACGGCGGACATGCAGGGCAAGGTGCAGAACCACGCCATGACCTGGGGCGTGGTGGTGCGCGACGGCCTGGCGTACGTGAACGACAACAACAACGGGCTGTGGATCATCCGCATCGAGACGGCGCCCGAGAGCGGGGTACGGTGATGCGCCACACGGCGCTGGCGGCGGCGCTCGCGGCGGCCCTCTGCGCCCCCGTTGCCCTCACCGCCCAGCCGGAGCGCACCTACTACGTGTGGGTGGCGAGCGAGGCGGTGGACCGGCTGTCGCTGGTGCGCTTCGGGCCCGGCGGCGCCAGGGTGGAGCGGGAGGTGGGGATCGGCAGGAACGTGATGGACCCCGAGGGGCCGCACGGGGTGGACGTTTCGCCCGACGGGCGGCGGCTGTACGTCTCCACCGGCCACGGAACGCCCTTCGGCGACCTGTGGGCCTTCAACGCCGCCGGCGACAGCGTCCTGGGATCGGTGACGCTCGGGGATTTTCCCGCCACCCTGCAGGTGAGCCCCGACGGCGCGTACGCGTACGTGGTGAACTTCAACCTGCACGGCGAGCACGTTCCCTCCTCGCTGAGCGTGGTGAGCACGGACCCGCTGGTGGAGGTGGCGCGCATTCCCACCTGCACCATGCCGCACGGCAGCCGCCTGAGCGCGGACGGCACGCGCCACTACTCCGCGTGCATGATGGACGACCTGCTGGTGGAGGTGGATACCCGCACGCTCGGCGTCGCGCGCCACTTCCGGCTGACCCGCGGCGCGGAGGCGGGAATGCAGGGCCCCGTCGCGCCGAGAGCCTCCGGCGGCGCCCCGGCGGACCACGGGGGGCACGGGATGGCCACGCCGGCCCCGGGCGGCTCCGCCTGCTCGCCGACCTGGGCGCAGCCGTCGCCGGACGGAACGAAGGTCTGGGTGGCGTGCAACCGCAGCAGCGAGATCGTGGAGGTGGATGTCGCTTCCTGGCGCATGGTGCGGCGCATCCCCGCGGGGGACGGGGTCTACAACCTCGCCGTCACCGGCGACGGGGCGCTGCTGGTGGCCACGAACAAGCGCGGGCAAAGCGTGTCGGTGTTCGACACGCGGACGGGGCGCGAGCTGGCCCGCATTCCCACCCTGCGGCGGGTGGTGCACGGCGCGGCCATCTCGCCGGACGACCGCTACGCGTTCATTTCCGTGGAGGGGGTGGGGTCCGAGCCGGGAACGGTGGAGGTGATCGACCTCCGCGCCCGGCGGCGGGTCGCGGCCGTGGACGTGGGCCAGATGGCCGGCGGGATCGACGTGTGGAAGATGGAGCCGTAGCAGACCCCGCGAGGGTACGAAGAAAGGGGACGCGCTCGGCGGGAGGGCGTCCCCTTTTCGTTCCGCGCGCCCGCTCCGGCGGACCAACGTTTGCGGCAAGAAGCGGGTCGCTCCTGTGACCGGACTCGTTCCGCGAGGTTTACCCTGAACCCATCACTGCCCATGCAGCGAACAATCCTGTTGTCCACCGCAGCCGCGGCGCTCGCGCTGGGGCTGGCGGCCCCCGCGGTGGCGCAGACCGCCACGGCGCCCCGCACCGTCTCCATCACCAACCCGGTGCCGCTGACGGCGGAAACCTACCGCCTGCCCAACGGGCTGAACGTGGTCCTGTCGCGCGACACGTCCGTTCCCGTCGTGGCGGTGAACCTGTGGTACCACGTGGGCTCGGGGAACGAGGTGGCCGGCCGCACCGGGTTCGCCCACCTGTTCGAGCACATCATGTTTCAGGGCTCGGCCCATGTCCCCTCCGGACAGCACATCGGCCTGCTCCAGGCGGCCGGCGCGTCGGTCAACG
>NZ_DATBNB010000845.1 GCF_036554565.1 Longimicrobium sp.
CTTCGAAGCCGATCCTGAGCACTGCCACCGCAGCATGGTCGCCGCCGCCCTCGCCGACTTGCTGCCGATCGAGATCCGTCACCTCGCGGCCGAGCCCGATCCCGACTGACGCCCTGCTGAGTCCGGGGAAGCCGACCGGACCTTTCGATGTCATCCCGAAGGAGCGCCCACCCCGGATCTGCCCATACGCCGTACTTCGCAGCGACTGAGGGATCCGCCACACACGCCGCGATCCGCACTGGATCATGCCCACTCCCCAGCTTGGTCCATTCGACGGAGTTAAAAGTGAAATCGGGTGCAGCCGCGGCTCTGGAGCGCTTCGGCCTGCTGTGTGGCGGATCCCTCAGTCGCTGCGTACTGCCTTCACGCGTCAGGTCTCCCGGGGCCGCTCCATCGGGATGACAGTGGCGGCTGCTGATGGCTATCGCGGCGCGTCCATCGTGAGCCGCTCAGCAGCGGCGACTCCGCCGGCTGTGACGCGGGCGTGACATTGCCTTAATCGAGCGATAATCCACGGGTGATTCCGCTGGAAGACCAACAGGCATATCTTTGTGGGCGTTGAGGTTGCGGGTCCGGATGATGGACCGCCTGGCTCGGCGGTTGCAAAGACGATAGTGAGCAGTGGGGAGTAGCCGCCGGCGCGTGCAGCGCGCCGGACCGGCGGCCGTCAAGACGGGATCGGACACGATCCCCGGCCGCCGGACGGGAAACCGGGCGAGACCACCGCGGACCTTCTGGGTCACGTGGTAGGGTCTCGCCCTTTTTTGTGTCTCGCAGCGGGAGAAGGCCGATGGTTGCGTACGTGATCTGGACGATGCTGGTAGGGCTGGCCGGGGCCGCGCTGATGCGGTGCCCCGACCGGCAGCCGCGGCTGGTGCCCGTGCCTGTGCGGGCCAGGCGCCCGCGCTGAGGCAGGAGGCGGGTCCGGGCATGTGTCCGGGCCCATGTTGAACCCGGGAGACGACGAGAGATGAACAACATCAAGGTCTTCGCGCTGATGGCCGGCCTGACGGCGCTGTTCGGCGCGGTGGGAGCCATGATCGGCGGCCAGGCCGGGATGCTGATGGCGCTGGCCTTCGCCGGGCTGATGAACGTGGTGATGTACTGGGGCTCGGCGTCGATGGTGCTGCGCATGTATGGCGCGCAGGTGGTCACCGAGCGGCAGGCGCCGGAGCTGTATGCGATGGTGGACCGGCTGCGGCAGCGCGCCGGGCTGCCCATGCCCACGGTGGCCATCGCCCCGCACGCGCAGCCGAACGCCTTCGCCACGGGCCGCAACCCGGAGAACGCGGTCGTCTGCGTAACCGAGGGGCTGATGAAGCTGGTTACGCGCGACGAGCTGGAGGGCGTGGTGGCGCACGAGCTGGCGCACATCAAGAACCGCGACATGCTGCTGCAGACGGTGACGGCCACCATGGCCGGCGCCATCAGCAACCTGGCGCAGTTCGGGCTGTTCTTCGGCGGCAGCGACGAGGACAGCAACCCGTTCGCGGGCATCCTGCTCGCGATCCTGGCGCCGATCGCGGCGATGATCATCCAGTTCGCCATCAGCCGCCAGCGCGAGTTCAAGGCCGACGCGGTGGGCGCGGAGATCTGCGGCCGCCCCCTGTCGCTGGCCAGCGCCCTGCAGCGCCTGGAGGCGGGCGCCCGCCTCGTGCCGATGCACGTGAGCCCCGCGGTGGCCCCGCTGGCGCAGGTGAACCCGCTTCGCGGCGGGGGCATCGGAAAGCTGTTCAGCACGCACCCGCCCACCGAGGAGCGCGTCGCCCGCCTCTCGGAACTCGCAACGGGGATGCGCCTGGCCGCCTGACGCCGGAAGCTGGAACGGAATCGCCGCGCTCTCCTCCGGGAGCGCGGCGATCTCTTTTCCTTCCGCACTAACGCACTCACGCACTTACGCACTTCCCTTTCACCCGCCCCCGCCCGGTGCTAAGTTCCCGGGATGATCACGCCCCTCCGCTGCGCACAATGACGCACGTCATCGCCGTACCTCCCACGCTGGACAGCGACGCCTTCGACCAGATGATCGCGAGCGCGGCCGAGAGCGGCGACGCGCGCCTGCTGTTCGACGGGCGCCACCTGCGCTTCGCCGATCCGTACGGAATGGTGGGGCTGCTGGCGCTGGGGCAGCACTTTACGCGCGACGGGGTGAAGCCCATCCTGCACTTCCCCCAGTCGCCCGAGGTGGGAAGCTATTTCACGCGGATGGGGTTCGTGGCGGCCGCCGACGCGGCGTTCGAGATGGTGGATGCGCCGCGTCCGCGGGCCAACGACGGCTCCAGCGTGCTGCTTCCCATCACCGTGATCGACACGCACGAGGACGTGCACGGGGTGATCGAGGCGCTGAACGAGCACCGCATCAGCACCCTGCTCTCCGAGCAGCTGGGGTACTCGCGCGCCGACGCCATCGCCTTCAGCATGCTGCTGAGCGAGGTGTCGCAGAACATCATCGAGCACGCCGGCGCGCCGGGGTGGGTGGGGATCCAGACGTACCGCCGCTGGCGCCGCATCGACAAGCGCGTGGTGGTGATCGCGGTGATGGACCTGGGCACCGGCTTCCGGGGATCGCTGGAGCGCGAGCACAGCAGCCGCTTCGGCGACCGCTGGGGCGATGCCACGGCGCTGGAAGCGGCGTTCATCCACGGTGTCACGCGCTTTCGCGACCCGGGGCGCGGGCAGGGCCTCAAGCAGATCCGCAAGAAGGTGGGCCGGTGGGGCGGCAAGATCGCCATCCGCAGCGGCACGGCCCGCATCTCCGACGTGCCGGACTGGGACGATTCGCCGCCCATGGCCACGGAGCTGGCCGACTTTCCCGGCTCGCAGATCCTGATCGTTCTTCCGGCCAAGGCGCCGGCGCCGCCCGCGGAGCCCGCCGCGCGCACCGCCGCCCGGCCCGGACCCGTCCGCCGCTAGTCGGCTTTCGCAATCACGCACTTACGCACCCCCAGAGGGCCATGAGCACCGTTACGTTTCAGACCAACAAGGGCACCTTCACCGCCGAGCTGTACGCCAACGAGGCGCCCGGCACCGTGCAGAACTTCACGAAGCTGGTGAAGGATGGCTACTACGACGGCATCATCTTCCACCGCGTGATCCCCGACTTCGTGGTGCAGGGCGGCGACCCCATCACCAAGGAAGCGGGCGGCGTGAACAACCCGCGCGTCGGCACCGGCGGCCCGGGCTACAACATCAAGTGCGAGACCCAGGGCAACCCGCACCGCCACGAGGTGGGCGCCCTGTCGATGGCCCACGCCGGCAAGGACACGGGCGGCAGCCAGTTCTTCATCGTGCTCAGCGAGCAGAACACGCGTCACCTGAACGGGGTGCACACGGTGTTCGGCAAGGTCACCGAGGGGCTGGACGTGATCTTTCAGCTCGCCAAGGGCGACAAGATGGAGAAGGTGACCGTCAGCGACGGCGCCGCGGCCTGACCGCCATGCTGCAAGGGCGCAGGATCGCTCCGCTTCCCATCGACCTGTACCGCGCCGCCCGCCGCTCGGTGACTTCGCTCTTCAGCAACCTGGTGACCCGCCCCACGGGGCGGGCCATCCGCACCGGGGTAGAGAGCCAGCTCGCCGAGATCGAGGACCGGGAGGTCACGTTGTCGATCCTGGACTTTTCGCAGGTCCGGGTGCTGGACTATTCCTGCGCCGACGAAATCGTCGCGAAGCTCCTGCTGCGCTACGTGGGCGACGAGCGCCCGGGAGAGGCGTTCTTCGTCGTCCGCAACGTGCAGGAGCACCACGTCGAGGCCATCGAGGCCGTGCTGGAGCGCCACGGCCTGCTCCTGGTCGCCATCCAGGACGAAGGCGACGTGGCGCTGCTGGGCGAAGCCGATGCCACGCAGCGCGCGGTGTGGGACGCCCTGGTGCGCCGCGGCCGTGCCAGCCGCGCCGACCTGGCCGACGACACCGGCGTGGCGCGCGAGGCGGTGACGGCCGCGCTGGCGCACCTCTATCTGAAGCGGGTGGCCGCCGTGCACGTGGACGGCACCATCTCGCCGCTGTCCGCCTTCGTCGCGCAGGAGGGATGATGCCGCACCCGGCCGGCCCCGGTACCCAGGCCATCCACGCGGGCGACCCCGCGCCGCGCCCCAACGCGCCGGTGGTGAACCCCATCGTCACCAGCACCACGTTCTACATGGACGCGGAGGGCCGGGGCGACCTGCTGTACACCCGCTACGGCAACGGCCCCAACCACCAGGTGCTGGAGGCTCGCCTGGCCGCGCTTGACGGCGGCGAAGACGCCCTCGTCGTCGGCAGCGGGATGGCGGCCATGGCCTGCGCGCTCCTTTCGCTGCTGCAGGCGGGCGACCACGTGGTGGCGACGGACGCCATCTACGGCGGCACCCGCGCGCTGCTTTCCAGCGAGCTGTCGCGGCTGGGGATCCAGACCACCTACGTGGACCTCTTTTCCCCCGGGTGGACGGAGGCGCTGCGCCCCGAAACGCGCGTCGTGCTGGGAGAGTCGGTATCCAACCCCATCCTGCGCGTGCTCGACGTGGCCGAGGTCGCCCGGGCGGCGCAGGCGCACGGGGCCGCGCTGGTGATCGACAGCACCTTTGCGTCGCCCATCAACTTCCGCCCGCTGGAGCACGGGGCAGACCTGGTGATGCACAGCGCCACCAAGTACCTGGGCGGCCACAGCGACGTGACGGCCGGCGTGCTGGTGGGGAGCGACGCGCGCATCGGCGAGGCGCGCAAGCGAGCGCGCGTGTGGGGGCCCGTGCTGGACCCGCACGCGGCGTGGCTGCTGGAGCGGGGGATCAAGACGCTGTCGGTGCGGATGGAGCGGCACAACCGTAACGGCGTGGAGATCGCCCGCTGGGCGCAGAGTCGCCCGGAGATTGCCCGCGTGCTCCACCCGTCGCTGCCCTCGCACCCGGACCACGAGACGGCCGCGCGCATCCTGGACGGCTTCGGCGCGATGCTGGGGATCGAGCTGCGGGGCGGCGGGCCGGCGGCCACGCGGTTCGTGCGCGCGCTGCAGCTGGCGAAGCTGGCGCCCAGCCTGGGCGGGGTAGAAACGCTGGTGTCGGAGCCGCGCCACACCTCCCACTCCGGCATGACGCCCGCCGAGCGCGCGGCAAACGGCATTCCCGACGGTTTCGTCCGCATCTCCCTGGGCATCGAGGACGCCGCGGACCTGATCGCCGACTTCGACCAGGCCCTGCGCGCGGCTGGGGACGACGCGATGGAGCGCGAAGCGGCGGACTGATCGCCGTCCCCAGCTTCCGATCGAAACGGATTCCATGCGGAGGCGCGGAGGAATACAGAGAGCCGCGGAGGGGCATCGGCGCCCTCCGCGGCTCTTCTGTTCCTCCGCGCCTCCGCGTGAAGGCCGTTCTGTCTGCCGACGCGCCTCAGTCGTCGCGGCGCAGGCGCTTCAGCCAGGCGGGCACCTCGGTGCCGGCGCCCTCATAAAGTGCCGCGATGCGGTCCAGAAGCTCGGCGCGTGCGGTCGGCTGCTGCTCGTCGGGAAGCCCGTCCAGCAGAATGGCCAGCGCGGCCAGCACCGTGTCTTCCGAGAACTCTCCCCGGCTGGCGCCCCGGTTCACGTACCACGCGGTAAGCTTGCGCAGCGTGCTTCGGTAGGGCGACGTCCCGTTGATGAAGTGCTGCAAGCCCATGGGGCTCATCGGGATCGCCCGCGCCACGGCACGCAGCGACAGTTCGGAGACGGCGCGGCGCGCCGCCTCGCGGATGGCCTCGATGGGCACCCGCCGGGGATCAGGCGGCGTCATTCGCCGCCCTGCCCGGGACCGCGGCCCTGTAGCCGCCGTCCAAACCGTTTATCTCTAGTCTTTGTACACTGGATAGTCTAGCGCCCTCGCCCGCCGTTAACAAGAGGCGCTTTCCGGCTCGCCCCAACGGGACAATGTTTACGGCGTGCACGCCATCGCGCCGCTCCGGATCACAGAAACAGGCGGATGGAAAACGGGGCCGCTCCTCGCGTGGAGGAGCGGCCCCGTGTTGCGTGCCCGGGCGCACGGCCCGGCGCGGACCTCAGCCTTCGATGCTGCGGATGATCCGCTGCGCCTCGGCCGAGAAGCGCGCCGCGTCGTCG
>NZ_DATBNB010000846.1 GCF_036554565.1 Longimicrobium sp.
AGCGCCTCGTGCCGCGCGACCATCGCGTCCAGCGCGCGCCGCAGCGCTCCGGCGTCCAGCTCTCCCTGCAGCCGCATCCGCGTGGTGACGTGGTAGGTGCTGCCCAAGTCGCCAAGCTGCTCCAGGAACCAGAGCCGCTGCTGCGGGAAGGAGAGCGGCAGTCGCGCGCCACGGTCCACCCGCTCGATCGGCGGCAGCTGCGACTGCGCCGCCGTGGCCAGCCCGCGCGCGAAATCGGCGAGCACGGGCCGGGTGAACAGCTCCCCGAGCGGCACCTCCACATCCAGCGCCTGCCGCACACGCGACACGACGCGCACGGCCAGCAGCGAGTGGCCGCCCAGCTCGAAGAAGTTGGCCCACCGGCTCACCCGCTCCACGCGCAGCACGTCGGACCAGATGTCCGCCAGCGCCTCCTCGGTCCGGCCCACCGGCGCCTCGTACTCCCGCGAGGCATACGCGTCGCCCTCGGGGGCGGGCAGCGCCTTGCGGTCGAGCTTGCCGTTGGGCGTGAGCGGGAAGGCGTCGAGCCGCACGTACGCGGCGGGCACCATGTACTCCGGCAGCGCGGCGGAGAGGTGCGAACGCAGCGCCTCCGCGTCCACCTCGCCGACCACGTACGCCACCAGCCGCACGTCACCCGGTACGTCCTCGCGCGCCATCACCGCCGCCTCGCGCACCTCCGCGTGCTCGGCCAGCCGCGCCCCGATCTCGCCCAGCTCGATGCGGAAGCCGCGCACCTTCACCTGGAAGTCGGTGCGGCCGATGAACTCCATCGTTCCGTCCGCCCGCCACCGCGCCAGGTCGCCCGTGCGGTAGAGCCTCGCCCCCGGCTCGCCGCCGAAGGGATCGGCCACGAAGCGCTCCGCCGTCTGCTCCGGGCGCCCCAGATAGCCGCGCACCACCCCCGCACCGCCGATGTAGAGTTCGCCCGCCACACCTACCGGCACCGGCTCGCCCGCCGCGTCGAGCACGTAGACGCGCGTGTTCGCCACGGGGCGGCCGATCGGCACCTGCCCGCTGGCGGGATCGCCGCGGACCCCCTCGGCCGTCGACCAGATGGTGGTTTCCGTGGGCCCATACACGTTCCAGAGCCCGCCCACACGGCTCCGCAGGGCCGACGCGAGATCCGCCGGTAATGCTTCGCCGCCGCAGAGCGCCCGCATATCCGGCGCGCCCTCCCACTCCGCGGCCACCAGCATCCGCCAGGTGGCGGGCGTGCCCTGCATCACCGTGGGCGCGTAGGTCCGGATGGCCTCCGCCAGCGCCGCAGGGTCCGCGGCACGCTCCCGCGGCAGCACGATGGTCGCCGCGCCGTGGAGAAGCGGAAGGAACATCTCCAGCACGGAGATGTCGAACGCGTAGGTGGTCACCGCCAGCAGGCGATCCGCGGGCTCCATCCCCACGGTTTCCCGCATCGAGCGGAGGAGGTTGACCACGCCGCGGTGCGGAACGGCGACGCCCTTGGGACGTCCGGTGGAGCCGGAGGTGTAAATCACGTACGCCAGGTGCGCCGGCGTCAGTCCCTCGATGGCCGGGTCCGCCGCGGGCTGGTCTGCCCACTCCGCGCCATCCAGGTCGATCACCGGCGCCTCGACACCCGCGAACAGCGTATCCACTCCATCCAGCGAACGCTGCGTGAGTACGGCCGCGGGCGAGCTGTCGTGCAGGACGTAGCGCAGCCGCTCCGCCGGATACGACGGATCCAGCGGCACGTACGCGCCGCCGGCCTTCATCACGGCCAACAGCGCGACGACCATCTCCGCGCTCCGCTCCAAGCAAACCGCCACTCGCGCGTCGGGACCCACGCCCAGCGAGCGGAGGTGGTGCGCCAGCCGGTTCGCCCGCGCGTTCAGCTCGGCGTAGGTGAGCGAGCGATCCTCGAAGACCACCGCCTCCGCGTCGGGCGTGCGCTCCGCCTGGGCCGCGAACAGCTCGTGGATGCACGCGTCGGCCGGGTACTCCGCCTCCGTGCGGTTCCACGCCTGCAGCACCTGCGTGCGCTCGCTCTCGGGCACGAGCGCCACCCGCTCCACCGGCTGGCCCTCGTCCGCCACCATCGCCTCGAGCACGCGGCGCAGGTAGCCCACCCAGCGCTCCACCGTCGCGCGTTCGAAGAGCGAGGATGCGTACGTCAGGCCTCCGACGATGCGCCCGCCCCGCTCCGACAGGTCCAGCGACAGGTCGAACTTCGCCGCCGCGTCCGACGCCGGCCCCGCCGGTCCCGCGCCTTCCGACGCCGAGCCGGGCGTGAGCCCCGGCAGCTCCAGCCTGCCGCTGGGGCCGTTCTGCCACCCGAACATCACCTGGAACAGCGGGCTGTGGGCCATGCTGCGCACCGGCTGCACCAGCTCCACCACCTGCTCGAACGGGATGTCCTGGTTCTGCTGCGCACCCAGCGCCCGCTCCTTCACCCGCGTCAGCACCTCGGCGACGGAGGGGGAGCCGGCGAGATCCACGCGCAACGCCAAGGTGTTTACGAAGAAGCCGATCAGCCCCTCGATCTCCACGCGCCCGCGGTTGGCGGTGGGGGTGCCCACGACCACGTCGTCCTGCCCCGACAGCCGCCCGAGCACCGCGGCCCAGCCCGCCAGCACGGTCATGAACAGCGTGGTGCCGTGGCGCTGGCCCAGGGCCGTCAGGCCGGCCGTCAGCTCCGCGTCCAGCTCCACGGCCACCGTGGCACCCGCGTGGTCCATCTTCGCCGGCCGCTGATGGTCAGTCGGCAGCTCCAGGAGCTCCGGCGCGCCCGCGAGCGTTTGCGTCCAGTACTCCGTCTGCGCTTGGAGAACGTCTCCCTCTACCCACCTGCGCTGCCACGCCGCGTAGTCGGCGTACTGCACCGGCAGCGCGGGAAGCGGATCGGGCTCGCCGCGGCGGAACGCTCCGTAGAGCGCGCCCAGTTCGCGGGTGAACAGCTCCGTGGACCAGGCGTCGCTGATGATGTGGTGCATGGTCACGAGGAGCACGTGCTCGCCGTGCGCCAGCCGGATCAGCCGGCCGCGGATGAGCGGGCCCCGCGCCAGGTCGAAGGGCGCGCGCGCCTCCTCGCCGCCCAGCCGCCGCAGCTCGGAGGGCGCCTCGGGATCATCGCCCAGGTCGTGCTCGGCGAGTTGGAACCGGCTCTCCTCCACCGGTGCGACCCGCTGCACCGGCGCACCCTCTACCTCCACGAACGTGGTGCGCAGCGCCTCGTGCCGCGCGACCATCGCGTCCAGCGCGCGCCGCAGCGCTCCGGCGTCCAGCTCTCCCTGCAGCCGCATCCGCATGGGGATGTTGTACGCGCCGCCCAGGCCGCCGAGCTGCTCCAGGAACCAGAGACGCTGCTGGGCGAAGGAAAGCGGGAGCCGGTCCGTCCGCTCCACCCGCTCGATGGGCGGCAGCTCCGACTGCGCGGCCGTCGCCAGCCCGCGCGCGAAATCGGCCAGCACCGGCCGGGCGAACAGTTCGCCCAGCGCGACCTCCAGCCCCAGCACCTGCCGCACCCGCGAGATCACCCGCACCGCGAGGAGCGAGTGTCCGCCCTGCGCGAAGAAGTGGGCCCAGCGGCTCACCCGCTCCACGCCCAGCACCTCGGACCAGATCTCCGCCAGCGCCTGCTCGGCCCGGCCCTGCGGCGCCTCGTACTCCCGCAACGCGTACGCGTCTCCCTCCGGCGCTGGCAGCGCCTTGCGGTCCAGCTTGCCGTTCGGCGTGAGCGGAAAGGCGTCCAGCCGCACGTACGCCGCCGGCACCATGTACTCCGGGAGGGCGGTGGCGACGTGCGCCCGCAGCGCCTCAGCGTCCGTGTCACCGACCACGTACGCCACCAGCCGCACGTCGCCCGGCACGTCCTCGCGCGCCATCACCGCCGCCTCGCGCACGTCCGCGTGCTCGGCCAGCCGCGCCTCGATCTCCCCCAGCTCGATGCGGAAGCCGCGCACCTTCACCTGGAAGTCGGTGCGGCCGATGAACTCCATCGTCCCGTCCGCCCGCCACCGCGCCAGGTCGCCCGTGCGGTACAGCCGCGCCCCCGGCTCGCCCCCGAACGGATCGGCCACGAAGCGCTCCGCCGTCTGCGCCGGCCGGCCCAGGTAGCCGCGCACCACGCCCGCGCCTCCGATGTACAGCTCGCCCGCCACGCCCACCGGCACCGGCTCGCCCGCCGCGTCCAGGATGTAGACGCGCGTGTTCGCCACCGGCCGCCCCACCGGCACCTGCCCGCCGACGGCGGCGCCGGCGGAATCGCCGCGGACCGCCTCGGACGTCGACCAGATGGTGGTCTCCGTGGGGCCGTACACGTTCCAGAGCCCGCCGACCCGGCTCCGCAGCGCCGACGCGAGCTCCGCCGGGAGCGCTTCGCCGCCGCAGAGCGCGCGCATCTCCGGCGCGCCCTCCCACCCCGCCTGCACCAGCATCCGCCACGTGGCCGGCGTAGCCTGCAT
>NZ_DATBNB010000847.1 GCF_036554565.1 Longimicrobium sp.
CGGCGCTGATGGCCCGCGAGTTCTTTGCGCCCGACTGGCTGCGCGCCCGCCCCGCGGCCTACCTGCTCAGCCACATGGTGGTGATGCCGCTGCTGTTCGCCTACCTCACCGGGCTGGACTGGCTGGCGTCGGGCAGCGCACCTCCCCGCGAGCTCCCCCTCTTCCTGGCCCTGGCGTTCGCGAACGGCATCCTGGTGGAAGTCGGGCGGAAGATCCGCGCGCCCGGTGACGAGCGCGAGGGCGTCGACACGTACACGTCAGCGTGGGGCGTCCGCGCGGCGCCGGCGGTGTGGATCATCTGGCTGGTGACGGCTGGCGTACTCGTGTGGCTCGCGTCGTACCCCGTGAGTACGGCGCTCTTCACAGGAATCGCACTGTCGATCCTCCTCGTCGCCTTCGCCACACCCGCGCTGCGTTTCCTGCGGACGCCGACCACCGCGGGCGGAAAGCAGGTGGAGGTGGCGAGCGGGCTGTGGACCCTGGCCTCGTACATCCTGCTCGGCATCGTGCCGCTGCTGGTTTCGTGACGGGCGCGGCCGTTTTTCCCTCCTTCGTCCTCGTCCCCGGCGGCGAGCCGGCTCCGGCATCCGTCGTCGGCGGCAAGGCGCGCAACCTGGCCCTGCTCGCGGATGCGGGGATCGGCGTTCCCCCGTGGATCGTGATCACCGCGGCCGTGTTCGACCGGCTCGTCGTCGATGGAGCATCCCCGCAGACTGATCCCGACACCGTCCGCACGCGCGTGCAGTCGATGGAGTTGCCCGCGGAATTCCATGCGGAGGTCACAGGTGCGCTGGACAGCGCGGGGCTCAGCGGATCGCTGCTGGCGGTGCGGTCGTCCGCGGTGGACGAGGACGGGGCGGAAGCGTCGTTCGCGGGGCAGTTCGACACCGTCCTGGGTGTCCGCGCGGACGGAGACGCGCTGTGGGATGCGATCCGGCGCGTGTGGGCGTCCGCGTTCAGCGCGCATGCGGTGGCGTATCGAAACCGGCACGGGGGCGCGCCGCCGCGCATGGCGGTGCTGATCCAGGCGATGGTTGACGCGGAAGCCGCCGGCGTGGCGTTTTCGGCGGACCCGGTGCACGGCGATCCGTCCACGGCGGTCGTCAGCGCCGTCTACGGCCTGGGCGAGGGGCTGGTGAGTGGCGACCTCGATGCGGACACCTATCGCGTCCCGTTCACGGGCGACGAGGCGGGGCCCGTGCAGGCGCAGGTGGCGGAAAAGGACCGCGCGGTACGCCTGGAGCCGGACGGCGGCAGCAGGATGGTGGAGGTGGCGCCCGGCCTCCGCGCGCGTCCTGCGCTGTCGGAGGACGAGGCGCGGCGGATCGCCACGGCGGCGCGCCGGCTGGCGGACCACTTCGGCGCGCCGCAGGACGTGGAGTGGGCGCTTCCCGCACGGGGCGACGGCGGTGAGCGGCCGCTCTGCATCCTGCAGACGCGCCCCATCACCACGCTGGGCGAGCCGGCGCCGGAGCCGCCGCGGAGCGTTACACCCGTGGCGGATGGCGAGGTGCGGCTGTGGGACAACAGCAACATCGTCGAAAGCTACAGCGGGGTGACGACGCCGCTGACGTTCAGCTTCGCGCGCTCGGTCTACGAGCAGGTGTACCTGCAGTTCTGCCGTCTGCTCGGGGTGAGCGAGCACCTGCTGGACGAGCACCGGCACACGTTCGCCAACATGCTGGGGCTGATCGGCGGGCGCGTGTACTACAACCTGCTCAACTGGTACCGCGTGCTGGCGCTGCTTCCGGGCTACACCGTCAACCGCGAGTTCATGGAGCGGATGATGGGCGTGCACGAGAAGCTTTCCGATCCGCCCACCGTCGCAACGGTGGCGGGAAAGTGGGAAGACACCGGGCGCACAGTGAAGATGGCGTGGCGGCTGATCGCGGCGCAGCGCTCGCTGAAGCGCGAGGTGCCCGCCTTTCACGCCAGGGTGGATGCCGCGCTGAACCCGCTGGCGGGGGTGGACCTTTCCACGCGCCCGGCGGACGAGCTCGCCGCCATCTACCGAGACCTCGAAGGCAAGCTGCTGCGCCACTGGCGCGCGCCGCTGGTGAACGACTTCTTCGCGATGATCTTCTTCGGCGTGCTGGTGCGGCTGGTGGAGAAATGGCTCCCCGGCTCGCCTCCCACGCTGGCGAACGACCTGCTCGTCGGCGAGGGTGGCATCATCAGCACCGAGCCCGCGAAGCGCGTGCTGGCGATGGCGGAACGTGTGGCAGCCGACTCCGCGCTCTCCGCCGTCTTCGCGGCCGAGGGGGACGACGAGCGCCTGTGGCGGCGGCTGGGAAGCGAATCGGCCTTCGCTCCCTTCCACGGCGAGGTGCGCGCGTACCTGGACCAGTTCGGCGACCGCTGCGCCAACGAGCTGAAGCTGGAAACGCTGACGCACGGCGACGACCCGTCGTTCATCGTCCGCCTGATTCGCACGTATGCACAGGCGGGCACCAGACAGGACAGCGGCCATCACGAGGCGGAGGTGCGCGCCGCAGCCGAAGCCACGGTCCGCCAGCGGCTGGGCGGCGTGCGCCAGCGCGTGTTCTTCGCGGTCCTCAACCAGGCACGGACGCGAATCCGCGACCGCGAAAACCTGCGGTTCGAGCGGACGCGCGTGTTCGGCGCGGTGCGGCGCATCTTCCTGGGGATCGGCGCGCGGCTGGCGGAAACCGGGCGGCTGGATGACGGGCGCGACGTCCTGTACCTGCGCGTGGACGAGATCTTTGCGCACCTGGACGGCACGGGAGTGACGGCGGACCTGCGCTCGCTCGCGAAGCTGCGCCACGCGGAGTTCGCCGCGTACGAGCGCGCCCCCGGCCCGCCGGACCGCTTCGAGACCCGCGGCCCGGCGGCGGACTACGTCGCCGCGCTCGTCCCCCCGGTGGCGCCTTCGGGCGAGCTGCGCGGAACCGGGTGCTCGCCGGGCGTGGTGCGCGCGCCGGTGCGCATCGTCCGCGACCCGCACCACGCGGGGGAGCTGGCTGGCCACATCCTGGTCGCGGAGCGCACGGACCCCGGGTGGACGCTCATCTTTCCCGCCGTGGAGGGGGTGCTCGTGCAGCGCGGGTCGCTGCTCAGCCACTCGGCCATCGTCGCACGGGAACTGGCCCTGCCCTGCATCGTGGGCATTCCGGGGCTGATGGAAACGCTGCGCGACGGCGAGATGGTGGAGATGGACGGCACCGCGGGAACGCTGCGGCGGCTGGACGGGGCGGAGGGGTAGATGGGCGGCATCGACAGCCACGCCTCGTTCGCGTTCATCCGCTACGCCAGCGTCTGGGAAGACGCGGACGTGCTGTGCGAGGCGCTGGCCCCCGTGGCCCACGGTGGCCGGCTCCTCTCCATCGCCTCCGCGGGCGACAACGCGCTGGCGCTGCTGACGCTGGACCCGGCGGAGGTCGTCGCCGCGGACCTGAGCCCGGCGCAGCTGGCGTGCGTGGAATTGCGGATCGCCGCCTTCCGCCGGCTGGAGCACGCGCAGCTGCTGGCCTTCCTGGGCGTAACGCTGTCGGACGAGCGGCCGCGGACGTACTCGCGGCTGCGGACGGACCTCTCCTCCTCCAGCCGCCAGTTCTGGGACGCGCAAGCGGACACGGTGGCGGCCGGGGTAATCCACGCCGGAAAGTTCGAGCGCTACCTGCGGACGTTCCGCGACCGCGTGCTGCCGCTGGTCCATTCCCGCCACCGCATCGACCGCCTGATGACGCCCCGCTCGCGGGTGGAGCGCGAGGAGTTCTACGAGCGCGAGTGGAACACCTGGCGGTGGCGGATGATGTTCCGCCTGTTCTTCAGCCGCGCGGTGATGGGGCGGATGGGGCGCGACCCCGCGTTCTTTTCGCACGTGGAAGGCTCCGTCGGCTCGCGCATTTTGGCGCGCACCCGCCACGCGCTGACCGCGCTCCCCGTGCACACCAACCCGTACGCCGCCCGCATCATGACGGGCCACTACCCGCCCGAGGCCCTGCCCCGCTACCTGCGGCCGCAGTGGTTCGATGCCATCCGCTCGCGGCTGGACCGCGTGCGCCTGGTGCGGGGTCCCATCGAATCCGCCACGGACGGCCCGGTCGACGGTTACAACCTGTCGGACATCTTCGAGTACATGAGCCCGGCGGAGCACGAGCGGTGCTACGCCGCCCTGGTGGACCGCGCCGCCCCCGGCGCCCGGCTCGTCTACTGGAACCTGCTGGCCCCGCGTGCCCGGCCTGACGCGCTCGCGGGCGAAGTGAAGCCGCTGCGCGAGGTTGCGGACGCGCTCCATGCGCGCGACCTGGCGTGGTTCTACGGCGCCCTGCACGTGGACGAGGTGGCGGCGTGATGGACTCGCTGCTTCCGCCCTTCGGCACGGTGGCGGGAGAGGTGGCGCGCGCGGCGATCGTCTCGGCCGTGCTGCTGCTGCTGTTCGCCGGGGCGGAGGCATGGAAGCGGCTCGGGAACCCGCCGCCGGAATGGACGCGCAAGCTGGTGCACTTTGGTGGGGGCGTGGTGGCGGCGGGATTTCCGTGGGTCTTCCGCTGGCACTGGACGGTGCTGGTGCTGGGCTCCGCCTTCGCCACCATCATCTTCGCCAGCCGCCGGATGGGGATGCTGGGCAGCATCCACGGGGTG
>NZ_DATBNB010000848.1 GCF_036554565.1 Longimicrobium sp.
CGAGGCCGAGGCGTGCACCGCTCCAGAGCGGGTGAACCCGCTCGCACGGCGACAACGAGTCTCGGACGGGGAGAACTGCGCCTCGAACAGCGGAGTGTGTGGCGGATCCCTCAGTCGCTGCGGTCTTGGGGCGTGCGGGCAGGTACCTCGTGGCCGCTCCTTCGGGATGACATCGCGTGCTTCGGAAGGTGCCGTGCGGTTTTTACCCGAGCGCCTTGCGGACGGCGGGGGCGACCTCCGTTCCGAACAGCTCGATGCAGCGCATGATCTGCCGGTGCGGCATTGTGCCGATGCTGAACTGCAGCAGAAAGCGCTCGTGCCTGAAGATCTCGTGCTGAAAGAGGATCTTGTCGATCACTTCGCTGGGGCTGCCCACCACCAGCGCGCCCCGACGGGTCAGCTGCGCCTCGTACTGCTGGCGCGTGGTCAGCGGCCACCCGCGCTCGCGGCCGATGCGCGTCATCACGTCGGCGTACGGCGGATAGAACTCGTCCGCCGCCTGGCGCGAACTGTCGGCGATGTAGCCGTGCGAGTTGATGCTGACGGGGAGCTTCGTGGCATCGTGCCCCGCCCGGGCCCCTGCGTCGCGGTACAGCTGCACCAGCGGCGCGAACTGCTCGGGCATGCCCCCGATGATCGCCACGGCCAGGGGGAGCCCCAGCGTCGCCGCGCGGACCACGGACTGCGGCGTGCCGCCCACGGCGATCCACACCGGGAGCGGCTCCTGCACGGGGCGCGGATACACGCCCTGGCCGGCGAGCGGCGCGCGGTGCCTGCCCGACCAGGTGACGTGCTCGCTTTCGCGTAGCTTCAGCAGCAGCTCCAGCTTTTCGGAGAACAGCGCGTCGTAGTCCTGCAGGTCGTAGCCGAAGAGCGGGAACGACTCGATGAACGATCCGCGCCCGGCCATGATCTCGGCGCGGCCGCCGGAGAGCAGGTCCAGGGTGGCGAAATCCTGGAACACCCGCACGGGATCGTCGGAGCTGAGCACCGTCACGGCGCTGGTCAGCCGGATGCGCTTCGTCCGCTCCGCCGCGGCGGCCAAGACGACGGCAGGGGACGAGACGGCGTAGTCCGGCCGGTGGTGCTCGCCCACGCCAAAGACGTCCAGCCCCACCTGGTCCGCCAGCTCCATCTCTTCCATCAGGTCGCGCAGCCGCTCCGCCGCGTTCACCGTGCGCCCGGTGACGGGATCGGGCGCGACCTCGGCGAAGGTGTAGATCCCCAGTTCCATCAGCTACCCTCGAGTCTGATCTGAATCACGCGGAGGCGCGGAGAACGTGCAGGACTCAGAGGAAACCCTCCGCAGTTCTCCGCGACCTCCGCGCCTCCGCGTGAGACCTTCTGTTGACGGTCGAGCCTGCGCTACTTTTCGATCGGCAGCCGCACGGCGTTCCCCCACTCCGTCCACGAGCCGTCGTAGTTGCGCACGTTGGGATAGCCCAGCAGGTACGTCAGCGCGAACCAGGTGTGCGACGAGCGCTCACCGATGCGGCAGTAGGCGATGGTGTCCTGGTCCGGCTTGAGCCCGGCGCCCTGCTCGTACAGCGCGCGCAGCTCCTCGGCGCTCTTGAACTCGCCCGTGTCCACGTTCACCGCCCGCGCCCAGGGCACGTTCTGCGCGCCGGGGATGTGCCCGCCGCGCATGGCGCCTTCCTGCGGGTAGTCGGGCATGTGCAGCTTTTCGCCGCTGAACTCCTCGGGCGAGCGCACGTCGATCATCTGCCCGCGGCGCTTCACGTGGTCCAGCACGTCTTCGCGGAAGGCGCGGATGGCCTCGTCGTCCCGCCGCGGCGTGGGATACTCGGCCGGCGCGACCGTGGGCAGGTCTTCCGTCAGCGGCCGCCCCTCGTCCGACCACTTCTTGCGCCCGCCGTCCATCACCTTCACCCGCTCGTGCCCGAACAGCCGGAACACCCAGAGCGCGTACGTGGCCCACCAGTTGTTCTTGTCGCCGTAGAACACCACCGTCGTATCGGGCGAAATGCCCTTCTCGCGCATCAGCGCCGCGAACGACTCGGCATCCAGGTAGTCGCGCATCAGGGGGTCCTGGAGATCGGTGTGCCAGTCGATGCGCACCGCGCCGGGGATGTGCCCCGTGTCGTACAGCAGCACGTCCTCGTTGCTTTCCACGATGCGCACGGTGGGGTCGTCCAGGTGCCCGGCCACCCACTCCGTCGATACCAGCGCATCGGGCTTCGCGTAGCCGCGCTGCTCGATGGGCAGCGATTCCGTCGCCATCCTCGTCCTCCGTTTATGTAAGCCGTTCCGCCGGGTGCGGCGCCCGTGCAGGCCAGGGAAGCAGAACGCCCGGTACGCTGCAACCAGCGGACCGGGCGTGGGGAACGATGCTACCGGCGCGCCGGTGCAGTGTCAAGCAGCCGGTGCGCCGCCCTGGGGTGCCCCGCCCTCCATCTCGCGCACGGCCCGCTCGGCGGCGGCAAAGCCGATCCTGCTGTGCGTGCCGTCGCAGAACGGCTTGCGGGTAGATGCGCCGCAGCGGCACAGGTTCACCTTCTTGCCCGCGGGCACCGGGTACTCGGTTCCGTCGGCGTCCACCAGGCGAAAAGGGCCGTCCACCAGCAGCGGCCCGTTGTTCTTCACCAGGATGGTGACCGGCGGTACGCCCGCCTGCGGCTCGTTACCTTCCTGCATCGGATTCCCTCGACAGTCGTTTGATAGGTGTGCTCTTCGCGTGCCTGCTCGTCACGCCGGGAGCGCCGCGTTCACCATCCACAGCACCCCGATGGCCGCGCTCCCCAAAGCCGTCACCGCACGCAACGTTCCGGCCAGCGCGGGGCCGCGGTTCGCCGCGCGGGTGAACAGCGCGCCGGCCGCCACGGCGTACAGCGCCATCGCCACCGTGGTCCCCACGCCGAACAGGGCCAGGTACCCCGCCGCCTGCCACGCAGAGCCCGCGGCCGTGGCCGAGAGCGCGGCCACCAGCGGCGCCGTTCCCGACAGGCCGTGCGCCAGCCCCACCCACAGCGAACCGCGGCCGTGGTGATGATGATGTCCGTGCGCATCCACCGACTCGCCCGCCAGTCCGTGCGCGCGCTCGTGGAGCACGTTCCACAGCAGCCACAGCCCCAGTCCCAGCAGCATGGCCCCCACGCCGAACTCCAGCCCGCGAGCCAGGAGGTCCGGCAGCTGCACGTTCAGCGCGACCAGGATGCAGCCGACCACGAGAATGGCGGCGGAGTGCCCCGCGCCCCAGCGCACGCCGAAGCCCAGCGCCTGCAGCGGCCTGGGCCGGCGCGAGACGAAGGTGGTGACCGCCGCCATGTGGTCGGGCTCCAGCGCATGCGCGAAGCCCGCGACCAGGGCGGTCACGGGAGCAAGAACCTGCAGCGAGTCCATGGGATTCGGGTGGTTGCGAAAGCAGAGCGGCCCGCGCGCGGAAGGCACGCGGGCGCATCAGTGTACCGGGTCGGGGTGCCCGGGTCAATCGTGATCAAGAGCATTGCGCGCGGGCGGGAGCCGGCGCCATCGTACGAAGCATGACCCCAAGATTCGCGGCCATCGCCTTCGCGGCGTGGATGATTCTGGTTTTGCCCTGCGCTGCATCTGCGCAGCCGCTCCGCCCTAGAGCCGTGGCGGGGCGCGTCGTCGACGGGCAGTCGGGGGACCCCGTGCGCGGCGCCTCCGTTGGCTGGGGGCAACGGGTGCTGGCGTTCACCGATTCCACGGGAGGGTTCGCCATCCCGGCCGGCCGCACAGGCGACACGCTGGTCGTGTACCGGATCGGCTACGACACGCTGCGGACCGGCGGCTGGACGGGCGGCACCTCCCTGGAGCTGCGCCTGAATCCGGATACGATCGTCCTGCAGGGCCTTCGCGTGATGAGCCGCGGGATCACCGGTCCAGGCCGTTTGGTCGGCGGCGACATGACCGGCGACCACTTCCGGGCCTACGGGCAGAAGGGAGGCGGCAGCACGCTGACCGTCGTGGAAAACGCCTTCGGCTACCGGCGCGTACCCTGCCCCGCGCCCCCGGACGAATCGACCGCTCCGCAATACTGCAGCATGATCCGCGGGGAGGCGGAGGCGATCACGTTGTACCTGGACGGCGTGCGCTTCCCGGGTGGACTAGATCTGCTCGCCGATTTCCCCCTGCACCTGGTTTACCAGATCGAAGGCTTCGACGGCGGGCGGGTCGTGGTCGTGTACACCAACGCCTTCGCGGAAACCGCCGCCCGGAACGCGACGGGGGCCAGCCCGCCGCCTCGCTGACGTGTAGCGCTCGCCCGATGCCGAGGGAACGTCGATTGCAAGTCCTTGGCGGGCCAGGACAGGCCACACACCGAAGCCACGGGAGGCACCATGCGGTACGATGGCGGATATGGGCGCGGGTACGGCCGCGAGATGGGCGGCCGGCCGCCGATGCGGGGATACGACTACGGACTGCGCGGGTTCTACGAGACGGCGCCCCAGCGGCCGCCGGTGCGCACTCGGGTAGCGTATGACGACGGGATGCGCGGCGGCGGCGGCGGGGGGTACGACCGCGGCTACTACGGGCGCCCCGCGTTCAGCAACCGCGTAACGCAGCGGTACAACCGCGAGTACGTGCACCCCACGCCTGCGCGGTACGAGACCAACTACAACGCGTTCGGCGGCGACCACGAGGGGCGCATCGTCGACGTCACGGGCTACTGGCGGCCGTACAACACCATCGGCGGGTCGCGGACGATGCGCGGCGGCGGCATGCCCATGGGCTGGGAGCGCGAGGCGAACTACCGCTACGACGCCGAGTTCCGCGGCTACGGTCGCGACTTCTACGGACCCATGCGGTGACGAACCGGTCAGGGAGTCGGCAGAACGGAGCGGGGCCGCGAGATCACCTCTCGCGGCCCCGGCTCTCTCCCGGCGAGAGTCACAGACGGAGGGGGCCTTGACGCGACTGCTCCCTTTGTACACATTGACTTGAGTTCGTTACCGGCAGGCCCTCGGGCCTGTGCGGTTTATGGCAGC
Organism: Longimicrobium sp.; assembly: GCF_036554565.1. Taxonomy (NCBI): domain Bacteria; kingdom Pseudomonadati; phylum Gemmatimonadota; class Longimicrobiia; order Longimicrobiales; family Longimicrobiaceae; genus Longimicrobium; species Longimicrobium sp. The sequence goes on from NZ_DATBNB010000848.1 coordinate 4,971, forward strand.
GAAAGGCCGCGTGATGCACGCGGCCTTTCGCACGTCCAGCCCCGTCGTCCGACGTGTCAGCCCGGAGTTGGAGGTGCGGGGGCGGCCGTGCTGTGGGAGACGAACCTGCCCAGCATTCCCATGATCCGGGACAGCCGCTGGTTGGTGCCCATATCGTTGAACCACTCCCACATTCTTGCCTGACCACCCCCAGCGACGATGCGGAGTCCCGCGGCGCTCTCGTCGGGCACCGGCGTACGCGGCGGCGTACGCTGCTCCCAGGCCTGCAGCTCCACGAGCAGGCCGATCACGGCGCGAACCGAATCCGCCGGAACGCGCCCCGAACGTTCGGTGAGCTCGCCCTGCCGCATGTGCCGGGAGGTCAGGCTGCCATCCGCGTCCAGCCTGATGGTGGTACCGCCGTGCATCCCGTGCATGTCATCGTAGACCACCTGAAAATCCGGCGGCACCTCCCCGCCACCAGCGGCCGCACGTAGCGCCTGCTCGACAGCACTCGGCTGCGGGGCAGGCGCTGGCGTCGACGCTGGGCTCGGCGCTGGTGCGGGAGGCCGGCACCCGGAAAGTCCGGCTAGCAGAACGAATGCTGCGAAACGCGGAACCTTCATGGGCGCGGGCTGTCGATAGGTGAGCAATGTGCCGCGGGGATGCTCCCGACCCGAACCCCGGCGGCCCCGATACCTGGTACTCGGTACTTGGTAGTGCCGTCCTGCCCTTCACGCCGCGCGCCCCCGCCCGCGGCCGCCGACCCTTCCCCCGCGCGGGTCCACGCGCACCCGGCGTTTCCGGCCGCGGCGCCGCTTCCATCCATCCAGCGACACGACCTTTTCGTCCTCGCCCTCCTCGGCGTCCGAAACGGGCCCCGCGCCGGGGCGGGCGCGGCGGGGCTCGGCCGTGCGGTGGGCGCGGTGGCGCTCGCGCTCCAGCTCGCGAAGCACCTGCTCGGCGGGCGCGTCCCACACCAGCGACAGGGTGCCGATCAGCGTGGCCATTCCCCGCCCCAGCGTGGCCGCGTGCCGCCCCGCGTCCATGCCCATGGACACGGGGAGCAGGCAGCTGGGCGCGGCCACGGCGTGCCGGTCGCGCGCCCGTTCGATGCGCACCGCCGCCGCGGTAACGATGCGCCGTGCCGCGTAGCGCCGCCGGTGCAGCCGCCGCCCCGCGCACAGCCGACGCACCTGCGTGCGCCACGGCTCGCCGCCCGCCGAGCTTTCGGCCAGCAGCCACACGGCGGCATACACCTCGGCAAAGACGCGCACGTCGATCTGCCGCACGGTGTCGGGAGAAAGCGTAGAGAGGTATTCCAGGAAAGCCAGGATGCGCCCGGGACGGGCGAGGAGGAAGAGGACGACTTCCTGGCAGCCCCGCCGGTGGTTGCAGTCGGCGCAGGCGGGAACGATGATGCGGGCGTCTTTTCTTCGGCCGCCGCGGGCCTGGGGGATCACGTGCTCTCGGGTGAGGGGCCGGTCCGGGGCCGCGGGGGCCCGGCAGTACACACACCTTCCGTTTCTGATGCGGTGCTCCAGCTCGCGCCGAAGGGAGCCGCCCGATCCGTGTCCTCGCACTTACGCTCCCGGTCACAGGAGTTTCGGCGGACGCTGCCGCCGGGTGCGGCCCGCCGCGCCGCCGAGCGAAACGGCGCGGGGGAAGGTCTTGGTGGTGCCGGATGAAGCCAGTTCGATGCCAGCGATGGCGTGCCCGCGTAACAGCCGGGCGGCCAGCCCGTCTCACTACTACCGCGGCGCGGCTCCGGATGTTTCAGGGGGTGCCCGAATGGAGAGCGCGGCGCCACGGGTGGGGGTCGTGCAGGGGGGATGCACCCGCCGCCCACTATATGTAGTGCGATGGTCCGCTCCGCACCAGAGTCTTGTGCGCGAGCGGCGGGGGAGGGCGTCTACGGCGTGATTTCGTCCCCGTCCGTCTCCGCGTCCGCGGCTGACGGTGGCAGCACCATGGCGGTCGTTACCCGCCCGTCGGCGGCGCGCACCTCCACCAGGGGGTGGCGGATCGGCTCGACGGTGCCGTCCGGATGGTACGCCATTCCGCCGCCGCGCGGAACACCGAATCCCACGGCCAGCCCGTCGTGGGCCAGCACCGCCGCGCGCAGCTCCGCCCAGTCGTCTTCCTCGGCGTGCGCGCCCACCAGGAACGGCACCAGCCCCCAGGTGGCGAACAGCTGCGCCGTGCTCCCCTCGGGCCACCCCGCCATCCCCAGTTGCACCGCACCCGCCGACACGCCCACCAGCACGGCGCCCTCCTGGTGCCGCTGGGCAATGGCTTCGCGTACGCCGCTCCGCTCGAACGCCGTCCATCCACGCTGCACGTCGCCCCCCGCCAGCAGCACCAGCGCGGCGGAGCGCAGGAAGGCCATGTCGTCGCCCGACGGCACGGCGGGGATCATCCGGCACTCCGCCCCGGTGCCGGCCATGGCGGCCTCGAACAGCTGGAAGTACTCGGGCTGGTCGCCGTTGCTGGCTCCCAGGTACGCCGCGCGAAAGACGCCGCCCCCCGCGAGCAGCGCCAGGCGCTGCACGAAGGGGGCGCCGGCGTCGTCCCAGAACAGCAGCTGGCTGTCGGCCAGCAGGAACAGCGGCCGGGTGGACGTCTGGGATTCCGCCGGCTCATCGCCCACGAAGGGAACGTGCCCGAGGTGGATGCGCGGGTCCGTCACCGCAGGACGTTCACGAAAAAGGTGATCACCAGCGCGTTGGTGAAGTCGATGAAGAAGGCGCCCACCATCGGCACCACGAGGAACGCGCGGGGCGCCGGGCCGAACTTTTCCACCAGGGCGCGCATGTTGGCCATGGCGTTGGCCGTGGTCCCCAGCATGAAGCCCACGAACCCGCCGCCCATCACCGCGGCTTCGTAGTCGCGCCCCATCAGGCGGAAGATGGGCCACACGATGGCGGCGATCAGCGCCACCTGCGCGGCCAAAATCACCAGCATCGGCAGGGCCAGGTTGGCGATCTCCCACAGCTTCAGGGTCATCAGCGCCATGACGATGAACAGCGCCAGCGCCACGTTGCCCACGTCGTCGATCACCCGCTGCGACACCTTGATGCGGCCGGTGACGTCGTCCAGGTTGCGGATGACCGCCGCCACCAGCATGGCGCCGATGTAGGCGGGGAGCTTGATGCCCACCGAGGTGAACCACGCGCTCAGGTATCCGCCCAGCCACATGGCGACCAGCACCAGCACCACGGACTGCAGCAGGACGAACGATTCCTCGTCTTCGCCCGCGGGGGTGGCCGCGGGCTGGTCGTCGAGCTGCTCCTCCACGATCTGCGTGGCCACGGGCGTGTCCATCTCCGTGACCTCGCCCTTGGCGCGGCGCAGGCCGTTGCGCTCGATCAGCCGGGTGGCGATGGGCGCGCCGATCACCCCGCCCGCCACGATGCCCACCATCGCCGACGCGACCGCCACCGTGGCGGCGGCGGGCACGCCGGCCTCCTCGAAGAGCGGGGCGAAGGCCAGCCCCGTGGCCGGCCCGCCGGTGAGCGTCACCGAGCCCGTCAGCACGCCGAAGAGCGGGTGAAGCCCCATGGCCGTCGCCAGCCCCGCACCCAGCAGGTTCTGCACGACCGCGAACGCCGTGGCCACGCCGAAGAAGATCAGCACCTGCGGGCCGCCCACCTTGAGCAGGCGCAGGCTGGCCGCGAAGCCGATGCTGGTGAAGAACGCCACCATCAGCGGGCTTTGCAGGGTGGTGTCGAACTCGAAGGGCGTCTGCCCGGCGGAGCGCGCCCACACCATCAGCACGGCCACGATCAGCCCGCCGATCACCGGCGCGGGGATGTTGTGGCGCGCCAGCGGGCGAACCAGCCTGCGGACGCCGTAGCCCAGGAAGAGGACGACGCCGGCGAAGGCCAGGGTCTGGATCAGGTCGAGCTTCATCGGTCAGCCAGCCTGGAGGGAGAAGGGGGTGAAGTCGGTGTCGCTGTCGAACCAGTCCTCGTGCTCGGCCCGCTTGAGCGCGGCCACCACCCGGTAGGTCATGGGGAGGGCGATCACCTCCCACAGCACCTTGAGGACGTAGTTGGTGCCCATCACCACCAGCACGTCGCGGGTGGCCCACACGCCCAGGAACGCCACGGGATAGAAGATCAGCGAATCGACTCCCGCGCCCACCGCGGTCGAACCGATGGCGCGGCTCCACAGGTGGCGGCCGCCGGTGGCCAGCTTCATCTTGGCGAGCGCGAACGAGTTGGTGAACTCGCCGGCCCAGAACGCCGCCAGCGAGGCAAGGACGATGCGCGGCGTGAGCGAGAACACCGACTCCAGCGCCTCCTGCCCCGCGTAGCCGGGCGCCGGGGGCAGGCGGAGGACGACGACGCTCATCAGGCTCGCGAACGCCAGCGCCGCGAACCCCGTCCACACCACGCGGCGGGCGCGGGCGTAGCCGTACACTTCCGTCAGGATGTCGCCGAACAGGTACGAGAGCGGAAAGAAGAGGATTCCCGCCCCGAAGGTGAATCCCCACAGCGTGCAGATCTTGGCGGGGCCGATGAGGTTGGCCGTCAGCAGCACGGCCACGAAGGCGCCGGTGATCAGGTCGTAGTACTTGTACTGGCGGTTCGCGGGGATGGAGGCGGCAGGCTGCATGGAGATTGGATCGCGGGGAAAAGGCCGGCGGGGCGCCGGGCATCAGTGTAAGCGCGCCCCCACCCGCTGTCGAGAGCGGCCGGCCGGGGAGGTCGTCCGTTTGCCGCCGCGTGATGGCGGATCTTGCGTCGCATCCGCCGCGCATCGAACGTTCTCCCCTCCATCCACGCTGCACCTCCACGCCAGCCCACCGGTCCGATGATCCGCATCCGCCCGTTCCTTTCCCTGGCTCTGCTGCTCGCCCTATCCGCGTGCAGCTCCGCGCGTTCGATGAGCGAGGCCGCGCCCATGGCCATGCGTGAATCGGGCGGTCCCGGCGCGCCGCGTGCCGTCATCCAGCAGGCGGGCCTTTCGATGGTCACGGACAGCCTGGCGCGCCTTCACCGCGCTGCGGATAGCCTGGCGGTGGCCTTGGGCGGGTACGTGGGAGAGGCGGAGCTGCGCGAAAGCGACCTGCACATGTCACTGCGCGTGCCGGCGCCGGCACTGAACGGCGTGCTGGACCGGCTGTCGGCCCTGGGCACGGTGAAGCGCCGGACGGTGCGGCGGCAGGACGTGACGGCGCAGGTGGTGGACGTGGAGGCGCGGCTGGGGACGCTGCGCACGGTGCGCGACCGGCTGCGCGCCTACCTGGGGAACGCCGCGGCGACGGCGGACCTGGTGGCGATCGAGCGCGAGCTTGCGCGGGTGCAGGGAGAGATCGACGTGCTGGAGGCGCAGCAAC
>NZ_DATBNB010000849.1 GCF_036554565.1 Longimicrobium sp.
GGCGAGTTCGACCACCTGCCCGAGCAGGCCTTCTACATGGTGGGCGGCATCGAGGGCGTGATCGAAAAGGCCCGCAAGCTCGAGGCGGGCGGCTGATGGCGGCCCCCGCGGCGGCTGCGGGCACGGGCGCGGGGGCGCTGCGCGTCACTGTGCTCTCGCCCGAGCAGACGGTGTTCCAGGGGACGGCCGACTCGGTGGTCGCGCCGGCCTTCAACGGCAAGCTGGGCATCCTGCGCGGCCACGCCCCGCTGATGGCGCTGCTGGGCGAGGGCGAGCTGCGCGTGACCACGGGTGGGGACGAGCGCCGGTTCTTAGTGGCCGGCGGGTTCCTGCAGGTGGCCGACGACGAGGTGACGGTCCTCAGCGAGCGCGCGACGCCCGCCTGAGATCGTCGGTCGGGATGGATGATGCCGGCCTCCGCTGCTTTCGGGCAGCGGGGGCCGGTTTCGTTGGGGAGAGGGGGGAAGTTCGGTCGGGGTTGGACCAGTCCCGGTGCGCGGGCGGGCGCCCCCCATCCCCAGCCCTTCCCCCGCAAACTGCGCGGGGGAAGGGAGCCAGTTCGGCGCGCGGTTCCAGACCACGCTCAGAAGCCTGTCATCCTGAGGCCCAGGCGCACCGAACTGGCCCGTAGCACACGCCTCGCGGGCCGAAGGATCTAGCCTGGGGCACGTACAAACCTCGGCGCGGCAGCGGTCACCGTGGCCGAGGCCTCGGCTGCCGTGGGGCCCTCACCCCGCCGCGCTGACACGCGTGCGACCCTCTCCCACAAACAGCGTGGGAGAGGGGGTACACACCAGGCGTTGGCGTGCTTCCGGTGAGTCGGGTGCGGGCACCGGGTGAGCTTCGTGGCGTCTCGACTGGCGGCCGTGCATGCCTCGGCTGCCCTCACCCCCGGCCCCTCTCCCGCAAGCGGGAGAGGGGAGAATTCGATCGCGCATCGGCAGGTGCCGCGCGCCCGAATGTCATCCCGACGGAGCGGCCACGCCGGACCGACCCTTACGATGTAGATCGCAGCGACCGAGGGATCCGCCACACATTCCGCGTGGCGCCCGACTACGTTGGCTGGCACGGTCCGCTGTTCCGGGGCCCGCTCTGTTTACGCGCGAACGACGACTGGTGAGCAGGGTGCCTGCCGCTCCGGAGCGGGCTGCGGGGCTGTGTGGCGGATACCTCAGTCGCTGCCAGCGACGGTGTGCGGGCAGGCCTTCCGGGGCCGCTCCATCGGGATGGCAGCGTGCTCTTCGGCTGGCGCCGCGCACACGATCGCGCGAGCAGTCCGCGAAGGCGGACTTCGGGCCGTCGTTGCCGCGAATTCATTCGCCCCGGCGGGGCTGGAGGCGTGCTCCTCTCCTGCCCGACGCGCCGAATCCCGAAGGGTACCCCCTCGCCCACGCTGTTTGTGGGAGAGGGTGGCACGCGTGTCAGCGCGGCCGGGTGAGGGCTCCACGGCAGCCGGGGCCGCGCGCACCTCCATTCAGCCTCGTCTCGCACGCTAGAAAGACGCACCGAAGTCCCATCTGGTCCGGAACTTGAACCCCGCCCGGGAACTCGCGACGCCCGCTGGCCTACACAACCAGCGGGCATCGTAGCGTTGTCCATACAGACCAGGAACCAGAGCGCAACCGATGAAGCACAAGCTGATTGCCGCCTCCCTCGCCCTGAGCGCCGTGTTCGCCGGCCGGGCAGAGGCGCAGGTGTTCACACCCACCTTCCTGTCCCCCGTCCCCTCCAACGACTTCGGCGTGTACGTCAGCGACTGGGGCGGCGGGCTGGGCGTGGAGGGGATCTGGCGCCGCCAGTCACGCGGCGGCTCCAACCTGGGCCTTCACGCGGGCTACGTGGACCTGGGCGACGGCTCGCTCAGCCTTGGCCTGGACATGCGCAACCCCGTGGTGCTGGCGGGCGCGCCCATCGGGCTGGCGTTCACCGTCGGCGGGCAGGCCGTCGTCGGCGACGAAACGTTCCTCGGCGGGCAGATCGGCTTTACCGCGGGGCAGGCGCTTCCGGCCGGCGGCATGACCGTTACGCCCTACATCCACCCCCGTCTGGCCATCGGCACCGGCTTCATCGGGGACGGTGTGGACAACGAGTTCGAGATCGACGTGCTGGCCGACGTGGGGGTGGACCTGGACTTCGCTTCGGGCGTGGCGCTGCGCCTGGGCGCCAACCTGGGTGACGGCGCCAACTGGGGCCTGGGCGTAGCCTTCCGCCGGTAGCACTCGCGTCCGTATCGCGCGCCGTCCGCGGGACGGCGCGCTCCCCATATCCGAAATCCATGAAGCGAGCCGATCTTCACATCCACACCCGTGCCTCCGACGGCGAGCTGTCCCCCGCCGAGGTGGTGAACGCGGCCGTCGCCGCGCGGCTGGACGTCATCGCCATCACGGACCACGACACCATCGGCGGGCTGGCCGAGGCGCTGGAGGCGGCGCGGGGCGGACCCGTTCGCGTGGTGACGGGTGTGGAGGTGAGCAGCCGCCAGGGCGAGGACGAGATCCACATCCTGGGCTACCACGTGGCGCCCGACGCCGCGCCCCTCCTGGCCCATGAGCACGGCGCGCTGGGGCGCCGGCAGGAGCGCGCCCGCGAGATGGTGCGGCGGCTGCAGGGGATGGGCGTCACGGTGGATTACGAGGACGTGATGCGCGCCGCCGGGACGGATGCACGCGCCATCGGCCGGCCGCACGTGGCGCGCGCGCTGGTGGCGCGTGGCGCGGTGAGGTCCATGCACGAGGCGTTCGACCGCTACCTGGGCGACGCGGGATCGGCGTTCGTGATGACGCTGCTGCCGCCCGTCCGCGACGCCATCGAGATGATCCGCGCCTCCGGCGGATACGCCGTTTGGGCGCACCCGGACCCGGTGATCTTCGAGCGCGAAATCCACAATTTCGCGGAGTACGGCCTGGCCGGCATCGAGTGCTTCCGTCCTAACACGCCAGCGAACGATGCGAAGCGCTATCGCGCCGTGGCACGCGAGCTGGGGCTGTGGGCCACGGGCGGGTCCGACTGGCACGGGCCGCACCGCAACCGGCTGGGCGACTTCTACATCGACGCCGAAGAGGTCCGCGGATTGCTGGACGCCGTTCCGCACGATTGATCCTCACGGCGGCCCCTCTGGAGGCCGCCGAACTCCGGCCCGCAGCGCCGTGCCCGATCCACGCCCGTCCCGAGGCATCCGCGACCCGGGGGTGATCCCCGGCCTCGTCGTGCTGGCCGTCCTCACCTTACTCGTCGTCTATCTCTACAGCGGAAAGCCCCAGTCCGCCGCCGAGGTGGGCGGGCGCGCCTGGGTCGCTCTCGCGCCGGACGCCTACACCCCGCGCATCTCCCGCGCGCGGGAGCGGGTGAAGGCCGCGCTGGACGCCGTCGCGGCGGGGGACACCGCAGCCGCCATCGCCCGCTACGCCGAAGCGGAGGAGGAAGCGCTGGAGGCGCGCAATCGGGCCGCGGACGACACGGCGCGCGTGGCCGAGGCGACGGAGTTCTGGGCCGGCATCGCGCTGGACCGCGCGGGGCTGATGCTGGCCGGTGGGGCCACGCCCTGGTACCGCGGAGACAACGACCAGATGCTGACGGACGCGCTCGCCATCGCCCAGCGCGTCCGCGCCGCGCCCGTCTCGCCCACGACGCGACAGCGCGCGGACGAGCTGATCGCGCGGATCGAGCGGCAGCTGCGCACGGGTCCCCTGGAATGGCTCCCCCGCCGATGACGGTCGCACAGCGGGCGGTCGCCGCCTCCCTCGCCTTTCTCGCCTCCGCCGCGCTGGCCGGCGTCGCCCTGGTACCCGAGGGGGTGGAGTACCGCGCGTTCGGGATGGTGGAAGGCGTGTTCGCCCTCCTGCTCTCGTACCTCCTGGTCTTCCGCCGTGGCTGGCAGGCGCCGGAGGACGCCGTCGGATGGATCGCCGTGGCGTACGGAACGCTGGCGAGCGCCCAGGTGCTGGAGCTGCTCCTTCCCCCGCCGGGAATGATCGAGTGGATGGTGGTGGCGGGCGTGGCGGTGACGGCGTGGGGTGCATTCTCTGGCGGCTCGCGTCGGCGCCTCGTGTTTACGCTCGCCAGCCTGGCGCTGCTGCTGGCCGTGCTGAAGTTCTCGGTGATCCCCGTCCTCTGGGGCCGCATCGGTCCGCAGCCCGGGACGGCCTTCGGCCTGGGTGACGCGGCGGAGGGCGTGCGACGCGTGTTCGCCGACCACCGGCCGCTGCGTCCCATCGGACAATTCGTGGGATTTGTCGCCATCGCCTGCTGGGCGGCAGGCACCCGTCTTCTCTGGCCCGATGACGATGTTCAGGAGGCGGAGGACCGAACGATCGTTCGAGAAGAGATCAGGCTCCTGAAATCGTAACCCGTTGACAGGAGCGGCTTTGGAGATTATTCTTGGAGCCCTTCGCGGGTGGCGCCGGCAACGGCGCCGGGGAGACGGGAAAGAAAGCCGGGCGACCGGCCCCGTTGACAACCGCGACAAAAGCGTGTAAGTTAGATGGCTCGCGGCGAAATGGCCGCGCACGAATTTTTGAAAACTTGGGTATTGGGTTGGGTAGCGAAGCCGAGCGGATCGTGAAGATCTTGCTCGAAGCAAAGCTCGAGAGCACCAATGCTGTGTGTTGGTTCGGTGGACCGGAATGCCCCCCGACTCGTTTAGGCGCGAGGGGGGATACAAGCATATCCGGTCAAGCGAAAGTAGGGCGCACGGTGGATGCCTTGGCACGGACAGGCGAAGAAGGGCGCGATAAGCTGCGATAAGCGTCGGGGAGCTGCACGTAAGCGTTGATCCGGCGATGCCCGAATGGGGAAACCCG
>NZ_DATBNB010000850.1 GCF_036554565.1 Longimicrobium sp.
GCCACCCGGGCCCGCTGCCGCTCCCCGCCTGAAAGCGTGCCGATGTCGCGAGCCGCCATCGTGTGCACGTCGCAGCGCCGCATCGCATCATCCACCGCGCGGCGGTCCGCGTCCCCTGCGCGGCGCCAGGGGCCCAGGTGCGGGTAGCGTCCCATCGTCACGATCTCGCGGACGGTCATGGGGAACACCGCCTCCTCGCCCTGCGGCACCACGCCCACCTGCCGCGCCAGCTCGTCCCTGCTCCACGCGCCGAGCGCACGGTCCGCCAGGTGGATGCGTCCCGCGGCGGGCGCCAGCGTGCCCAGCAGCAGGCGGAGCAGCGTGGACTTGCCGGACCCGTTCGGCCCCAGTACGGCGGTGCACGCGCCAGCCGGGATCTCCAGCGACAGCTCCGAGATCGCGGGCCGGACGGATTCCGGGTACGCGAACGTCACACCGTCGCAGCGCCACCCGCTCACGCGCCCCTCCTGCGCAGGATCCACAGAAAGAACGGCACCCCCACAAACGCCGTCACCACGCCGATGGGCAGCTCCGTGGGCGCGGCGACGGTGCGGGCCAGCGAGTCGGCCAGCACCAGGAAGGTGGCGCCGAGCAGGACGGAGGCAGGGATCAGAAAGCGATGGTCCCCGCCCCACGTCATCCGTACGATGTGGGGAATCACCAGCCCCACGAATCCGATCACGCCACTCACGGCCACGGCGGATGCGGTCAGCAGCGACGCGGTCCCGTAGGCCGCCAGCTTCACCCGTTCCGTCCGTACTCCCAGGTACTGCGCGGTCTCTTCGCCCACGGCCAGCAGGTTCAGCGGCCGCGCCAGGGCGAACAGCACGGCCAGCGCCGGCCCGGCCAGCACGGCGAGGAGACCGATTTCCCGCCACGTGGCGCCGCTGAAGCTGCCCATCATCCAGAAGAGTGCGGATCGAAAGCTCTCCGTGTCCGCAAAGGTCAGCACCAGCAGGATGCACGCGTTGAAGAACGCGCCCGCGACGACGCCCGAGAGCAGGAGGATGCGCGTGTCGAGCGTGGGCCCGACGGAAGCCGCCATCCGCAGCACTACCACGATGGCGATCGCCGCCCCCGCGAACGCCGCCAGTCCCACCCCCGCGCTCGACGCCCCGACACCGAAGACGATCGCCGCCACCGCACCCACCGCCGCGCCGCCTGAGACGCCCAGGACGTAGGGCTCGGCGAGCGGATTCCGCAGCAGCGCCTGGAAGACGGCGCCGCTCGCCGCCAGCGCGCCGCCCACGAGCGCGGCCAGGAGCGAGCGCGGCACCCGCAGCCGCTGGACGATGGCCACCGTGGTGGGGTCGCCCGCGCCGCGCAGCGCGTCCAGCACCTCGCGCACGCCCAGCCGCACCGCGCCCAGCCGCACGCTCAGCAGCAGGGCGCCGGCGCAGAGGGCGGCGAGCAGGGCCAGTCGCAGCACCGGCTTCATCGGCCGGCCAGCTCGGGGTGGATGGCGTCGCGGAACAGCCTGGCGGTCTGGGCAATCCCCGGCCCCATGAGGTACACCTGCTCCACGGGCAGGGCATGCACGCGCCCGGTTCGGAAGGCGTTCAGCTCGCGCCAACCGGGCCGCGTGGACAGCTCGCGGATCCGCGCCGCCCCGTCGCCGCTGACGGGGAGGAGGATGACCTCGGGCTGGCGGCGCACCAGCTCTTCCATCGACACGTACTGCGGCTGCCCCTTCGCGTCGGGGAACGTGGTGCGCCCGCCGGCCACCTCGATCAGCTGGATGGTGGCGGTCCACGGCCCCGCGGTCATCAGCGGCTCGTCGCCAACGACGATGAACGTCGACCGCGCAGGCCGGCCTGCCACGGAGGCGCGCAGTCGGTCGAGCTCGCCACGCACGGCGGCCGACGCCGAGTCCGCCTCGCGCGCCCTTCCGCTCAGCACGCCGAGCCGGTCGATGGTGCGGAACACGTCCGTTGTGTCCGTCGTCCGCACGGCGAAGAAGGGGATGCCCAGTTCGCGCAGCCGATCGCGCACCGGGTTGGCCCCCGCCGCGTTCCAGCCGATCACCAGGTCCGGCCGCAGGGCGAGGATCTTCTCCAGGCTGGGGTCCAGCCCGCCGCCGACCGACGGCAGTGCATCCACGCCCAGTCCCACGTCGTACTCCGTTCGCCCCGCCAGCTGCCCGCGCGCGCCGATGGCCACGAGCGTTTCCGTCGCGCTGGGGGCCAGCGAGATGATCCGCCGCGCCGGGGCAGCGAGGCGGACGGTGTCGCCCGCGTCGTCCACGGCGGAGATCGCCTGGACGGCCGTCGTAGGAGGCGGATCCGCCTGCCGGTCGCCGCCGCACGCGGGCAGCACGAGCGCCGCCGCGGCCATCAGGGCCGGGGCGGCGGTGCGGCACAGCCTGCGCGCGGAGTCCAGAATCAAAACGCCCGTTCCTTCCGGTGGCGGAAGGGACGGGCGGCAGCAAGGCGGCAGGCGGAACGCAGGTGCTCCGGCCGGCAGACTCGTACCCCGCGCCCCTCCCGCGAGGGGTGCATCGTTGCGGGAACGAGAGGGCCGCGTCTCCTGGCTCGAGGCAGCACCGCTCGCCTTCCCGGGCAACAACCCAGTGGCGGAGTGAGCGGGCCGGACCGGCGTGCGCCGGGCCTCTTACAGTGGCGGGGCCGCGCCGGATTTTCACCGGCTTCCGTGAGGCCCCCTCGTGCTATGTCGGAACTAAACTAGCCGCGGGCACCGAGGGTGTAAAGTGCGTCATCGACGATCGCTGGGCCTTCGGATCAGCGTAGCGTGGCGGCTGCGGGAGTGAAGGCAGCTAGCGACAGGCCCGGAGGAACTTGTCGGTTAGAACCACCTGGTCGTCGCACGCCTGCCGCAGCCGGTCCGTATGGGCTTGGCCCGGGAAGTGACACCAAATCACCTTTCTTCCGGTCTGCTGCACGGCTTCTACTGCGCGGACGTAATCGGTGTCCCCCGCGACCAGGACCGCGACGTCGTATCGATTCATGTGCGCACCCACGGTCATATCTACCGCGAGAGTGACGTCGGTTTCCTTCTCGACCTGATGCTTGTGCGTAAACGTTCTTTTACACAATTCGCAAGTGATGTTCTGGTGCCGCGGCTCGTTCCGCCCTAGAACCAACTCCACCGCTCTGGTTGCGCGCAGGAGTTCGAAGAATCGCTGCTGCCCCCGGTACTGGTTGGAACGCGTGTCCAATGGAGAGGCGTAGTAACGCATCTTGACGAGGACGTAACCTCGCGCGAGTTGTCTCGCTAGGCGCGGAATGTCCAGATCACGCACCCCCGCATCCAACTGCGCCAGCCGGAAGTTGGTCCCATCAACGAAGATCTCCATGCGGAGCATCCGCGCGGGAGATTGATCAGTCACGAGAGTACCGGCAAAAAAATAACGAGGGGTTGTGCGACATGCGCACAACCCCCCGGAGTTACGTACCCGGTACCCCGAAGGGAGCGGGCCTGCTTTCGTTATGCGAAAGCTATACCGGGGCTGTGCGAATGTCA
>NZ_DATBNB010000851.1 GCF_036554565.1 Longimicrobium sp.
TCGACCGGGGGCGTTGACCCGCGGGCGCGTCGTTTCGGCGTGCAAACCGTGGAAATATCGGAGCCTGCAAAGCTAGGCCCGCCCACGGACCCCCGCAACCCGGCGCCCGGAAGTCGCCGCGGCCAGATGCACGGGCCATGCCGGGCGGGCGCGCCCTCAGCGGCCGGTGGACCCGAAGCCAGATTCGCCCCGGCCCGACTTGCTCAACTCGTCCGCCTCTTCCACCTCCGGCGCCAGGAAGCGCGCGAACACCAGCTGGGCGATGCGCGTTCCGCGGGGAACGGGCACGGGCTCCGTCCCCGCGTTCCACACGATCACCTTGAGCTCGCCCCGGAAGTCGGGGTCGATGGTCGCGGGCGAGTTGGGAAGGGTGATGCCGTGGCGAAGCGCCAGCCCCGAGCGCGGGCGCACCTGGCACTCCACCCCGTCCGGCAGCTCGATGGCCAGCCCGGTGACCACCAGGCGCCGCTCGCCGGGGTGCAGCACGAAGTCCGGCTCGGCCGAGGCCACGTCGTAGCCGGCCGAGCCGGGGGTCTGCCGGGCAGGGAGCGGCAGGTCGGGGTTGTGGGCGAGCCGCTTGAAGCGGACGCGGATCGGTTCGGTCATGGGATCGTTGGAAGGAAGGTCCCGGATGCGGAACAGCCCCCACCGGCGCGAGGTCCGGTGGGGGCTGTCGGCCGTCTCCGCCCGCAGGTTACACCAGGACGGACTGCAGCGGCACCAGCGGAAGGCCGAAGGCCTCGGCGACGCCGGGATACACCACCTGGCCGTTGACCACGTTCAGCCCCAGGGCCAGCGCGGGGTCCTGGCGGCAGGCTTCCTTCCACCCCAGGCGCGCCAGGCGCATGGCGTAGGGGAAGGTGGCGTTGGTCAGCGCCAGCGTGGAGGTGCGCGGCACGCCGCCGGGCATGTTGGCCACGCCGTAGTGGATCACCCCGTCGATCTCGTAGATGGGGTCTTCGTGCGTGGTGGGGCGGATGGTCTCCACGCAGCCGCCCTGGTCCACCGCCACGTCGACGATCACCGACCCGTCCTTCATGCGCTTCAGGTCTTCGCGCTTGATCAGGTTGGGGGCCTTGGCGCCCGGCAGCAGCACCGCGCCCACGACCAGGTCGGCCTGCTCCACCCGCTCCATCAGGTTGTGCCGGTTGCTGTAGATCATCTCCACGTTGGCCGGCATGACGTCCGACAGGTAGCGCAGGCGCTCCAGCGACACGTCGAGGATGGTGACGCGGGCGCCCAGCCCCGCCGCCATCTTGGCCGCGTTGGTGCCCACCACCCCGCCGCCGATGATCACCACGCTGGCGGGCGCCACGCCGGGCACGCCGCCCAGCAGCATCCCGCGGCCGCCGTAGTACTTTTCCAGGTACTTGGCGCCGGCCTGGATGGCCATGCGCCCCGCCACCTCCGACATGGGCGTCAGCAGGGGGAGCTCGCCGCTGTCCAGCTGCACCGTCTCGTACGCCACGCACACCGCGCCGGAGTCGATCATCCCGCGGGTGAGCGCCTGGTCGGCGGCGAAGTGGAAATAGGTGAACAGGAGCTGGTCCGGCCGGGTGCGGCCGTACTCGATGGCGATGGGCTCCTTGACCTTCATGATCATCTCGGCCCGCGCCCACACCTCGTCCACCTCGTGGATGGTGGCGCCGACGGAGGTGTACTGGTCGTCGGTGAAGCCGCTGCCCAGCCCGCCGCCGCGCTCCACCATCACCTGGTGGCCGGCCTGGACCAGGGCCTCGGCGCCCGCGGGCACCAGGGCGATGCGGTTCTCGTTGGTCTTGATTTCCTTCGGAACGCCGATCAGCATCGTCAGCAGCGGGTTCGGGTATTTCGGTGGTGCGTCTGGCCCGCTCGCTTCGGCGGGCGGGCACAATATACACGCGCCGCCGGGTTTGGCGAGTGTCTGGACAAACGCGAGTGCGTCACTGCGTGCGTGCGATGCCTACGCCTCGTTCGCGTTGCCGTCGGCCTCGCGGGGGTTGGCGTCGGTGTCCGAGGCCGCGTCGCGCTCGCGGGCGTGCTGCGCGCACAGCCGGGTCTCGGGGATCACGTCCAGCCGCTCCATCCCGATGTCCTGGCCACACACCTCGCACAGCCCGAAACGCTCCGGCTCCTTGTACAGCAGGCGCAGCGACTCGTCGATGGCGTACAGGCGGCGGCCTTCCATGCTGGCGAAAAGGAAGTCCTTTTCGTGCTCCTGGTGCTCGGTGGCGATGTCGGCCGGGTGATTGTCGGCCAGGCTCAGCTCGCCCACGCGGTCGCGCAGGTCCTTGGCGGTCTCATCGAAGTCGCCGATCGCGTCGAGCACCTGCTCGCGCTCGCGCAGCAGACGGTTCTCGATGGCCCTGCGCTGTTCTTCCTGAAGCATCGGGGGTTGCGGTCCGGGTTAGGTTGTCGGCGGCCCAGTGCCGCGCGTGCCGCCGGCGCGCACCGTCAATCTCCGTGCCTGTCCCGTGACCGACACCGGTTCCGCAGTGACCGAACCCCGTCCCCCGCTCCTGGGGTACCTTCCCGGCCTGGCGCTTTCCGCCACGCT
The DNA here is from genome assembly GCF_036554565.1 of Longimicrobium sp. Lineage (NCBI taxonomy): Bacteria > Pseudomonadati > Gemmatimonadota > Longimicrobiia > Longimicrobiales > Longimicrobiaceae > Longimicrobium > Longimicrobium sp. The sequence goes on from NZ_DATBNB010000851.1 coordinate 2,537, forward strand.
GGCCGCCGCCGCGTGGGCGCTGCAGGAGGTGGAGGTGCGGGTCACGGGGCACGCCGTGGTCGAGGCGCTGGTGCTGGCCATCCTGCTGGGGATGATGGTGCGCACCTTCTGGAAGCCGGGCGCGCGGTGGGAGCCGGGAATCTCGCTGACGGCCAAGCAGGTGCTGGAGATCG
>NZ_DATBNB010000852.1 GCF_036554565.1 Longimicrobium sp.
CGCGGCTCAGCAGCTCCGCCCAGATGGCGGCGACCTTGTGCTCCGTGGCGGTTCGCGGCGCAACGTGCCGCACGCCGGCACGGGCGCCGGCGGCGCCCGGGGGCGGGAGGGCGGCGCGGTCCACCTTTCCGCTCGGCGTACGGGGGAGCGCGCCGAGCGGAACGAAGGCGGACGGGACCATGTGCTCCGGAAGCCGGCGCCGCAGCCGCTCGCGCAGGTCGGCCTCGGCGGGGGAGCCGGCCGGCGCCACGAGATATGCGACCAGGCGGCGCTCCGCGGCGCCTTCGCCCAGGGCGACGACGACGCACTCCTGCACCTCCGGCTGGGCCCCGAGCGCCGCTTCCACCTCGCCCAGCTCCACGCGAAACCCGCGGATCTTCACCTGGTGGTCCAGGCGCCCCACGAACTCCAGGCGCCCGTCCGGGCGGCGGCGGGCCAGGTCCCCCGTGCGGTACATCCGGGCGCCGGGCTCGGCGGCGAAGGGGTCGGGAACGAACCGCTCCGCCGTTCGCCCGGGAAGGTCCACGTAGCCGCGCGCCACCCCCGCGCCCCCCAGGCACAGCTCCCCCGGCACGCCGGCGGGAACGAGCTGCAGCTCCGCATCGAGAACGTACGCGCGGGTGCCGGGGATGGGCCGTCCGATGGTGGGCGGGTCCCCGGCTTCGCACACGTCGGCCGTCGCCCAGATGGTGCTTTCCGTGGGGCCGTACAGGTTCAGGAAGCGCCGGCCGCGCCCCCACCGCTCCACCGCCTCCGGGGGGCAGACGTCGCCCGCCACCGTGACCAGGCGCAGCGCGGGGAGCTTGCCCGCGGGCGGGATGGCCAGCGCCGCGGGCGGCAAGGTGACCACGGTGATGGCGCGCTCGCGAAGGAAGCGCTCCAGCGGCTCGCCGGGGAGCATCTCGTCCCGCCGTCCCAGGCAGAGCGCCGCTCCCGCGGCGAGCGCCATCACCATCTCGAAGATCGAGGCGTCGAAGCTGGGGGACGAGAACTGCAGCACCCGGTCGCCCGGTTCCACGCCTAGCAGGCTCCGCTGCGCGGCCGCCACGTTCCCCAGCCCGCGATGCGGCACCTGCACGCCCTTGGGCCGGCCGGTGGACCCGGAGGTGTAGATGACGTACGCGATGGAATCCGCCGTCGCCCGCTCCTGCGGCGGCGTGGCGGGAAGGGCGGCGAGCGCATCCTTCGCGGCGTCCAGACAGACGACGCGCGTGGTCCCCGCAGGAAGCCGGGGAAGGAGCGCGCTGTCAGTCAGCAGCACGCCCGCCCCGGCGTCGCGCAGCACCCAGGCGAGGCGATCCGGCGGATGCGCGGGGTCCAGCGGAAGCAGGGCGCCCCCCGCGCGGAGGACGGCGAGGAAGGCCACCACCCGCTCCACCGAGGGCTCCAGGCAGCTCGCCACCCGAACCTCGGGCCCCACGCCGAGCGCCCGGAGGTGGTGCGCAAGGCGGTTGGCGCGGGCGTCCAGCTCCGCGTAGCTCAGGCGTTGCTCGCCGCAGAGCACGGCGTCGGCGCCCGGCCTGCGCGCCGCCTCCGCCGCGATCCACCGGTGGACGAGGGTCTCGCCGGGCGGATCGGCGGCGGGGGCGATCGACGCCTCCAGCAGCTGGTGGCGCTCCGCGGGGGAAAGGAACGACCGCTCCGCCAGCGGGCCCCCGGGGTTGGCCGCCACGGCCGCCAGCAGCCGCTGGTAGTGCTCCGCCGCGCGCCGCACCGTGGCCTCATCGAAAAGGTCGGTGCTGTACTCCAGGTTGCCCATCAGCCCCACGGGCGCTTCCCACATGGAAAGGGCCCAGTCGAACTTGGCCGTCCCCGTGTGCATCTCCAGGGGCTCCAGCGTCAGCCCCAGCCGCTCGACGGGAAAGAGGGGGATCTTCTTCAGGTCGAACATCACCTGGAAGAAGGGGGTGTGGGCGGCGCCGCGCTCCGGCCGCAGCGCCTGCACCACCCGCTCGAAGGGGACGTCCTGGTTGCCCTGCGCGCTCACCACCGTTTCCCGCACCCGCGCCAGCAGCTCGCGGAACGAGCCGGCGCCGGCCACGGGGGTGCGCAGCACCACCGTGTTGGTGAACAATCCGACCAGCCGCTCCAGCTCGCGGCGGCGGCGCACGGTAACCGGCATTCCCACCGCGACTTCGCCCTGCCGGCTGTAGCGGTGAAGCAGCAGCGTGAAGCCGGCGAGCAGCACCATGAAGAGGGTGGCGCCCTCCTCCCGCGCGAGCGTGCGGAGCGCCGCCGCGAGTTCGGGGGCAACGGTAAAGGAGACGAGCCCGCCGCGGTGGCCGGAAACCGGTGGACGCGGACGATCGGCGGGAAGGTCCAGCGCGCCCGGCATCGCCGCCAGCTGCTCCTTCCAGTACGCCAGCTGCCGCTGTGCATCGGCGCCCTGCAGCTCCTGCCGCTGCCAGGCCGCGAAGTCGCCGTACTGGCAGGCGGGCGCGGGGAGCGAGGGCGGCTCCCCCGACGCCAGGTCGTGATACAGGGTAAAGAGCTCGTCGAAGAAGATGCCGGTGGACCAGCCGTCGAAGACGATGTGGTGCACCGTGAACACCAGCAGGTGCTCCTCGTCGCCCAGGCGAAGGAGCGACAGGTGGAAGAGCGGCCCGCGGTCCAGGTCGAACGGGCGCCGCGCCTGCTCGTGCGCACGCCGCATGGCCTCGGCCTGGCGCGCGGAGGCGGGAAGCGTCCGCAGGTCCGCGGCCGAAAACGCGCCGGCCGCGCCGCCGCCCACGCGCTGCACCAGCTCGCCCCCGGCGTTGGCGAAGGTGGTGCGCAGGATCTCGTGCCGGCGCACGACCTCATCAAGCGACCGCTCCAACAGCTCCGCCCGCAGCGGACCGCCGATGCGGAAGGCCATGGCCTCGCTGTAGAAGGGGCTGTGCGGGTCGCGCGCCTGCTCGATCCACACGCGCTCCTGCGCGGGGGAGAGCGGGTCTCCCCCCGGCGCGCGCTCCCGCGGGCGCAGGGGCGGCTCCGCCAGGCCGCCCGGGTCGCGCAAGCGGTGCACCAGCAGCTTGCGCTTTTCCGCCGGCAGGCTGGCGATGCGCGCGGCAAGGTCGCTCATGCCACCTCCCCGGCGCCCTGGGGAAGGAGAAGGCGGGCCTCGTCCACGGACAGCCCCTCCACTTCCGCGAGCAGCTCGTCCAGGTCCATCGCGGGCTCCATCTGCCCGGCCGCTCGCTCGGCGAGCTCCGCGATGGAGCAGGTGAAGAGGTCTACCAGGGCCAGCTTGACCGGGAGGGCGGCCTCGGCCGCGTTCTTCAGCTCCACGGCCATGATGGAGTCCATCCCCAGCGCGGTGAGCGGCGTCCCCACGTCCAGCCGCGCGGGAACCAGCCCCAGCACCCGGGCCGCCCTGCGCCGCAGCTCCTCGCGCAGCAGGGCGCTCCGTTCGGCCGGGCCGGCCACCAGCAGCTCCAGCAGCACGGCGTCCGCGGCGTCGCGGGCCTCCTGCGGCTCCGCCCAGCCGCCGGCGGCGGCCAGTCCGGCGGTGAGCGGCTGCGGAACGGTGCGCGCCCAGTCGGCGCGGATCACCGTGGCCTGCACGGCGTTGCGCGCGAGCAGCCGGCCCAGCGCCTCCAGGCACTCATCCGCCGCCAGCTCCT